>JALTMC010000181.1 GCA_027005175.1 Myxococcales bacterium | reverse complement strand
AGAGATACTCAAGTGAGGAGTTTGTATGACATCGCAGAGTTCGTCATCGCAGGGGCGGCTTGGTTTTTTTGGAGGAGTCTTTACACCGAGCGTGTTAACCATTCTCGGCGTAATCATGTACCTGCGAACGGGCTGGGTTGTGGGTCAGGTGGGGCTTGGAGGAACCATCCTTATTGTTCTGTTGGCGCACTTGATATCGATTGCAACAGGATTGTCGATTGCCAGCATCGCGACCAATAGAACTGTCAAAACAGGCGGTGCTTACTATATGATCAGTCGATCATTAGGTGCTTCGGCAGGGACTGCGATCGGGATACCACTGTTTTTTGCGCAAGCTCTCAGTGTGACTTTCTATATTGTTGGATTCACCGAATCTCTCTCCGTGATCTATCCCAATCTCAACGCACGTTTTATCAGTACGCTGGTGCTGGTTGTCCTGACGCTGATCTCCCTTCGGAGTTCTGACCTTGCGATTCGAGCCCAGTATATTATTATGGTCGCCATTGGAGCTTCTCTTCTCTCCTTTTTTGTTGGACATGGGGGTTCCTCTGCTGTGTCTTCTCCAGCATCGATCGAATGGTGGCACTCTAGTGGTCAACCCTTCTCTCAAGTGTTCGCTGTGTTTTTTCCGGCGGTTACAGGTGTCATGGCGGGGGTGAGTATGTCTGGGGATCTGAAGAATCCTCGGCAAGCCATTCCTCTGGGCACCATGATGGCGATTGGTGTTGGTCTGGTTCTTTATTTGGCCATCCCTATTTTGTTGGCGACGCGTGCTCCGATGGGGCAACTGGCCAGTGATAAGTACATTATGTGGAAGATCTCCTGGTTTCCGCAGTTAATCTTTGTAGGGGTTTGGGGAGCTACGCTGTCCAGCGCGGTTGGTAGTATCCTCGGCGCCCCTCGAACCTTGCAGGCCCTCGCTATAGATCAGTTGGCTCCCCGTCGATTTGCCAAAGGCTATGGCCCAACTTCCGAGCCTCGCGCGGGATTACTTCTCACGTTTGTGATCGCACAAGTGGGTATTCTTATCGGTAGCCTCGATCTGATCGCACCCATTCTTACGATGTTCTTTCTTGCGACATACGGTGTGACGAATCTTGCTTGTGGATTGGAGCGATGGGCGAATAGCCCAAGCTTTCGCCCAACCTTTCACCTGCCTACGTGGGTGAGTATGTTTGGGGCCTTTGCCTGCTTCTATGTGATGAGTCTGATCAACCTTCCTGCGATGCTCGGTGCTTTGGCTATCTGCGCGCTGCTTTTTACCTTAACGCAACGTCGTGAGCTTCATGCGAGATGGGGAGATGCAACTCATGGGATCTGGTCTGCTCTCTTGCGATGGGCTTTACTCAGACTTGATCGTACGGATTATCACCCGATCAACTGGCGACCCAATATGTTAATTCTCGGTGGAAATCCGGACAAGAGGGGCTACCTCTTGGAGGTGGGCAGTATGATTGCCCAACAAAGTGGTGTGGCCTCTTATTTTCACTTGCTCAGTGGCAAAGTAGAGAAACATGCGGAACGCCGCAAGCATCTCACTCAAATCCTTGAGAAAAAACTAGCAGAACAGTATCCCAATGTTTTTTATCGAGTTGAAATAGTAGACAATACCTACACAGGTGCTGTGTCTGTGGCACAGTCGTATGGTGTCGGTCGATTTGAGGCCAATACCGTGCTGCTTGGGTGGCCGAATCACTCGGAACCTTCGGAAGATTTTGTTCAGATGCTCCGAGATCTCCTGGCTCTTGAGCGCTCTCTGTTGTTGCTCAATTTCAAGGAAGAAAAAGGCTTTGGGCAATACAAGGAGATACATATCTGGTGGGGTGGCTTACGTGGTAATGGCGGCTTGATCTTATTGCTCGCCTATTTGTTGCGAAATGATCCACAGTGGCACAATGCGACCATCAAACTTTTTGTGGTGATCGACTCCAAAGAGGCACAGGCCAAAGTACAAGTCAAAGCTTCGTTTCAAAAGGTTTTGGAAGATGTTCGACTTCAAGGGGAAGCTCGTATCATTGTGCGCAATGGACAATCCATTGATTCGATTATGCGTGAAAACAGTTCCCAGGCCGATCTCGCTATTATCGGTTTGCGTGCCCCTGATACAGACACTGCAGCAGATGACTTCTTTGCACGATCGAATATGATCCTCGAAGCTCTTCCTTCCACCATGATGGTATGCAGTGCCCGAACCTTTGAGATAGAGCCTGTCCTCTTTGACCAATAACAAATGAGTAAAAAGGAGCCTTTCATGGAAAAAGATTTTAAATATATCATTACCTCAAAGCTCAATGGTGTTACGACGCTTAGGATGAATAATCCCAAAAAGCTCAATGGTTGGACGATGGGGATGATGGATGCGTTTAAGAAGGCTCTGTCGGATGCAGCGAAAGATGATGAGACTAAGGTTGTTGTCTTCACGGGGAAAGGAAAATACTACTCTGCCGGGGTGAACCTGGGAGGTACGATTAAACTCACTCACCCCAAAACACTTCGAGCCTTGATCGCAAAGCACAACCAGGAGTTGTTTGAGACTTTTTTGGACTTCCCAAAGCCCATTCTCGCCGCAGTCAACGGTCCCGCGATTGGCGCAAGTGTTACCTCTGCAACGTTGTGCAATGCGATCATCGCCTCGGAAAATGCAACATTTTCGACTCCCTTTGCGGCGTTGGGTGTACCACCGGAAGGCTGCTCCTCGATCCTATTTGAACGCATGATGGGGAAAGAGAACGCCGAGCGAATGCTGGGAGAAGAAGGCTGGAAACCTACAGGGGCTGAGGCCTTGGAGATTGGACTCGCTCAGTGGCTGGCTTCTCCTGAAACACTGCTTGAAGAGGCACAAGCGATCGCTGAAGGATGGATCGAGTCCGGTGTGGTTCGCAGCTTTCAGGGGGGAAGCGAATTAACCGAACTTAAAGAAACGAACGCCCGGGAATCGATCCAGGTTGCTGACTCTTTTCTTGGTGCTCCTTTCTTGAAAGGACAGTATCAATTTCTGTGGAAGAAAAAGAAACGACTCCCCGCAACGATGTTCCTTTCTCTCTGGTTGTCTCGGCCCCTTTGGTCCTTACTGTTACGTTGATGAACTTTCATTTATGGAAAAATGAATATGAGTACACAAGCTTTTAATACCAACCTTGCGAGGTTTCATTTATGGAAAAACGAATATGAGTACACAAGCTTTTAATGCCGACCTTGCGATGTTAAAAGGGGCGGATTTCTTCCCGCGTTTCTCTGATTCAGGAAAGGGGGTGCCCCTCTCGACAGCGGGGCTTAAAGAGAGTGTGGAGCTATTGATTGCTGAGCGCAATGGAGAGCGTCGTGGCTTTCTTGTCCGTGAACTTGCTCACCCTCATATGGCCCAGGGAGAACTGGGGGGCGAGCCTTACCTTGTCAGCTTTTGAGGTGTATGCCATAGCGGTGTCGGTCTGACACCTACGATTGATGGAAAGATTCATCATTTCAGCGCAGGGGGTCTCTATCAGGGGTTGATTTTATTGTATGACGATGAGTCTGGTAGTTACTGGGATCACATTACTGGCGAGGCTCTCCACGGACCGTTGAAAGGTCATACGTTGGAGACTTGGGCTTTGGAATATACCACTGTTGGAGCGGCACAATCCAAGTATCCTGCGATGACTCTTGCGCGACCCAAGGCCAACCTCTTAGGATACCTTATGCGCTTTTTTCATCGCAAGAAGCTGGGTACGAAAGGGATGCTTCCTTTTTTCTTTCGCCGAACCATGGACAAGGTTGATTCGCGGCTGCCCGACATGGTGCAGGGGCTTGGGGTTGTCGAAGGTGATAGAGCCCGCTTCTTTCCGATGGCTGTTGCCAAGCAAGGCGTTGTTGAAACCTGGGGAGAGCGTACTTTGCGTGTCGGTACTGGTGAAATTGATAAGGTCCCTTATGCTCTTTGGGAAGATGACACGCGATCGATGCAGATCTTTTGTCGCTGGTATGGTTTCTCCGCGACATGGCCCTCTTGTGAGGTCGCTGAGAAAACAGACGATGAGCTTGTTGATAAACCACTTATCCATACCGAGAGAAAACATAGATGACAAACCTGTTTCACCACGTCGCACCCGTTTGTTCTGAGACCTTTGCTCTGGGAGATTCAACGATTACTCTGGAGACTGGACGAGTGGCACGACAGGCCGATGCTGCTGTTGTCTTGCGTGAAAAAGACTCCATGTTGTTGGCGACTGTTGTGACGGAGGCCATAGAACAACCTACTCTGGAGCCCTATCTTACCGTGGAGTACCGCGAGCGTGCGGCAGCCGTTGGTCGTATTCCCGGTAACTATTTTCGTCGTGAGCTTCGACCTGGTGAGCATGAGATCTTACTCAATCGCAGTATCGATCGCAGCCTTCGGCCCCTGCTTCCAGAGTTTTATGACCGATCCATTCAGCTTCAAATTACGGTGTTTAGCGCAGACCCCTCTTCCGATCTCTTCAGTCTGGCGCTGCTGGCCGCGTCGGCTGCTATGGCTCTCTCTCCTGTCCCCCTCTTCCAACCTGTGGCAGGGGCACGATTTATTCGCTCACAAGGGAAATCGTTGGCTTTGTTTCGGCCAGAACTTCACAAGTCCATCGATCTGGATGTCTTTGTTACAAGCACACCGGAAGGGGTTGTGGCTGTTGATGGTGAAGTTGGGTTGCTCTCTCTGGATGTGCTCTGTGAGTGCTTGGCTTTTGCTCACGATGCCTTGCAGCCTGCTCTGGACGCGCTACTTCGACTTCAACACTCCGCTGGTGTCATGTCTACAAGGTGGGAACCCCTGTCTCCAGACCCTGTGCTGGAGGAGCGAGTGAGTCCTTTTGTGGCAAAAGCTTTGGCGTTGGAGTATCACCAGCGACGTTCTTGGCGAGAGGCCATGGCAAGGCTCCGAAAAGAAGCGATTTCATCTCTGTGTAGAGTCTCTCAAACAGGCAAGGACAGAGAGCCCCTTCCTCAAGAAGAGGTCCCGGCGATCGCCGGAGAAGTGGGCGGATCTCAGAGCGATGAGGGTTCTGTTTGGGATGCTTATCACGTCGGCTGTGTGTTTGATCTCTTGGTAAGGCAAGCGGTGCGAACACAGATCCTTGAAGGTCAGCGACGGGATGGTCGTGGCCCAAAAGAACTTCGACCTATCTCTGCTGAAGTGGGTTATTTGCCTCGATGTCATGGTTCGGCTGTATTCACACGAGGGGATACACAAGCTCTCGTGAGCGCGACTCTGGGTCGTTTGGGAGAAGGTCAAAATACCGAGACCTTGTGGGGCCAGCAGACAAGTAACTTTCTGTTGCATTACAACTTCCCTGGTTATGCGACAGGTCAGATCGCGCGTTTTCGTCCTCCAGGTTTTCGAGAATATGGTCATGGGCATTTGGCGCGTCGTGCTTTTCTGCCCTTGCTTCCAAAACTGCGTAAAACCATCCGTGTGGTGAGTGATATTACAGAGTCTTTTGGTTCTTCGTCCATGGCTACGGTATGTGGAGCTAGCCTCTCGATGATGGATGCGGGGGTTCCTCTGGCCGAACATGTCGCAGGTGTGGCTGTCGGTCTTGTTCGCGACTCGGATCAGTCTGTGATCCTTTCGGATATTACTGGGGATGAGGATGCTTGTGGTGAGATGGACCTCAAACTCACAGGATCTCCTTCCGGCATTACATCCGTACAACTCGACAGCAAACAAGCTCCTCTTTCGCTTGCTTTGCTCAAGGAAGCGTTACAACAGTCTTGGACCAGTGTGCAAGAGATCTTGCAACGATTGAGTGAGGTTATCCCTCCAACAGGGCCGTTGGAAGAGAGAGAGTCGGAGAATAAGAAAACAAAAACAAAAGGTAAGAGGGGGGCGTCACGGGATTCCCGCTCTTCTGAGCGTATGCCTGAACCAGAAGCAAAGGTATCCTTGCAGTACAATGTAGACTCTTCTATGGTTGGGCGTGTGATTGGTTCAAAGGGACGAAATATCCGGACAATCGAGAGGAACCTTCCCGTCAAAGTGAAAGTTCAAAACGATGGTACGGTGCTCCTGCAAGGAGAGGAGATGGAGTCCTTGAAGGCGGCACGACATCAAGTCAAGGCACTCCTCTTAACCTTGCAAAAGCAGAAAGCATACCTGGCTGTCGTCACAGACATCTCGGACAGTGGTGCTGCCGCTCAAATCGGTGACCATCTCGGTTGGATCACTGCTCACGAGTTAGGAGAGCAGGCTGAAGGGCTACAGACGGGGCGTGAGTTACTTGTCACTCCACTTGGGAGTGATGACAAAGGCAAGCTTTTGCTGGGCCATGCCACCATGGAGGGATTCACATCCGTGGATGCGTTGAATTATGTCGCTGATTCGGAGGAAAGCCAAATCCGGATACAAGACGGGTCTAAGGCTTGAATCTTTGCTGCACCTTCACGGTTCACGATCTTGTGTGCCCCGTTGGGTAATTCTACAATCGCCGCATCACCTTGTTCAAGCAATTCTCCACATGCATTGGATACACTGAGGTAAGGTAGTCGTCCGTCGATTGCTTCGAAATACCATCGACGTTGACCACGTACAGGTACATTCACTCGGTGCTTCTCAGCAATAATGTATACCTCATCCAGCATTCTTTTTCCCCGGTTTCTATTCTCAACTCTATTTCGGCTCTTTCCCAGACTTTCACTCTTTTCCTTTGTCTGACGACCGTTTTGCTCTCGACACCCCGCTCGACTCTTCTCGTTGTCTCTTCTTGTATGACGAGAACGTACAGAGGAGGCTGGATGAGGAACTCTCGGGCGTCGCGAACGCTCCCGCTTGTTGGATTGTTCTGCCTTTTGGGCTTGCTCTTCTGTGACCCATCCTCTCTGAAGGAGTTGGTCCTTTAAACTGTTCAAGATTCTACTCACTTTGATTGGAGGGGACCGTCTCAAAGAGCTGATCGACTCAATAGGATCGACACTCTCAGATCGTGCAGAGAAAGATCACCATAACAGAATGCCTTTGGGAGAGACAAGGCTCTTCTATGCATACTTTATTGTGGGCTCACCGGCAAGCCTTGCTGTGAATTGGGGAGTTAGAAAAAGGTTGACAGAAAGGTCATTCTTTCTTCTGGTCGTCCTCACAAGGTGTTCTTCTGCCCTCTTTTGTGCTACTTTTTCTCGTGTCACTTCTCTTTCTTTTACGAATGTTACAAGGTTATCGATCCGATGCCAAAGAACCCTAAATCCGGTACAGTTGGAACTCCCAACGCCCCGCTCCAAGCCCATCTCTTTCCCTACCAACCCTATTACTGTGAGGAGAACATCTGGCAGTTGTGTGGTCATGAGGTGCTGGAGGGGTGGGAGCGGTATGCTGTGTTTGTGTCCAATCCAACGCGAACTGTGGCACTGTGGGGGCAGAGGGCTGCCCTTGAACCGGAGTACCCCATTGTGTGGGATTATCATGTGATTGGCCTTGTACGTGAGGAGGTTGTGTCTCCCTGGTTGGTGCTTGATCTGGATACAGAGTTTGGGTTTCCTTTGGACGCAACCCTCTACTTGCAACAAACATTCTTTGGTTCTGAACAATGGCCTGAACTATATTTACCGATGTTTCGGGTTATTCCTGCACAAGAATACCGAGCCGTCTTTTCTTCGGACCGCTCTCATATGTTGGATGAAGTGGGGCAGTACAAAAAAACACCTCCGCCTTGGCCAAGCATTCAAACGACAGAAGGAAACAACAGTCTCCCATCGTTCATTACGATGACGGAAGACTCCGTAGGAAGGGTGATGAATCTAGTAGAGATACAGAAGTTTGTTTTGTAGAAGCTACAATGTGTGCAGTCATGCGTGGGGTGGGCTCTCGCTGGACAGCGTACCGCTTACTCGATGATGAGGCATATGAGCCCCATGTATGGGGCATATGATTCTCGTATGGAGTATATGATTCTTGGGGGTGAGGCACAGTTGGATGATGCGATTGAATCGACAGCGTTGCGGGTTCTTCGTTATAGATCGTTGATGGAGTTGATGATCTTGCCAACGAGGTTGTATTCTTTGGCTTCTTCGGCAGACATCCAGAAGTTGCGATCGGAGTCTTTCTCGATCTTTTCGAGGGGTTGTCCTGTGGCATCAGCGAAGGTTTGATTGAGGCGTTGTCGCATCTTTACGATTTCGAGGGCCTCGATTGCGATGTCGGACGCCTGTCCACGCGCCCCACCGAGTGGTTGGTGGATCATATAACGGGTGTTGGGCAGGCTGTAACGTTGCTGTACAGGAACAGAAGCATAGATCAAAGCACCTGCGCTGGCGACCCAGCCGGTTCCGATGATATTCACTTTGGGGCTGACAAAGCGAATCATATCAAAGATGGTGTCGCCTGATTCAACATGACCACCCTGACTGTTGATATAGAGTTTGATGTCATCATCGGATATGGCAGACAGCAAGAGGAGTTTCTGAGTGATCTCGTGTGCGATATCTTGGTTGATCTGTCCGTAGAGTAGGATCGTTCGAGTTTCCAGGAGCTGGCGGTCCATATACGAGCGGATATCATTTGTGGAGCCAAAGTCATCACCGAACCGGTTCATCAAGATTCTCCTTGTAAAAGAGTCATGAGTCACAACTCGCGTTTTGGGAGTTGCGCGTCACGAGTCATAAGCCTGGGCGGCTCAGTCTCAATTCAGACATGGATAGAAGGTTTCAACAACCTAGAACAACGTCTAGCATAAGCATCATTTGATGGGTTGCAAACTAATTCTTATTGACCTGGTAATCCTATCCCTTTTTTTTCTGTGTTGAATGGTTGAAAGTCGCAGTAAAATTCGTATCTTGCTCTTTGTTTTTGTCAGGGGGGAGTTCGTGCTCTTGTGTTTGGGGCGGGGGATGAGTTTGTGCTCTTGTTTCGGATGTGAATCGGGTGGGGAAGGAAGGCACAAGAATCGATGGAAGCGGACTCCATCCGTGTTATTTGAGTCGGATTTGTTGATGTCGAATGTTGGTTAGGTTGGCGATGCCGATACCGTTGGCGGCTGCGTTGTTGATGTAGCGAGGGGTACGGCGAGTCCCTGTAATCGAGGGTTTGCCCAGCTTTTGGCGTTGATCTTCAATCATGCCAAAGGCCAAGCGATCAAGCGCAACAGGGTCTGTTCCAGCCATGATAATCTGTGGGTGCCAGGTGTGAAGTCCACCATTGCATGCGCCAGCGAGACCATCGACCATATGGAGGACAAAGCGTTGTCGCATGATCTTCCAGCGAGCCACTTGTGAAATACCGACACCACCCCAACGTCGCTCAAGGTAGTTGCCACCTCGAAGGGACGATATGACTTGTTGAGCGAGGCACAAGCGGGCGCCAATGACTGGATGATCTTCGAGTGTTGCGATGTTAATGATGTGGGTACACAGTGTGGTGACAATGTATGATAGTGGAAGCTTCGTCCCAAAGAGCCCACTTTTCATCTTGAGGACAACACGGAAGTCCCAACCCATCTGGTCTGCACCGAATATCTTGACTCCTGGTCTATTGGTGTTGATGGGGAGTCCGATCCGGGGTAAGTACCCGGATTTGGCACACCAGATCATGGTCTGGTTGGGGTTGACTCCTGCTGCGCGTAAACCTGTCAGCACGGCACCAATGGTCTCTTTACGGGTGCGAGTGCGGGGGGCTCCTACGCTGTCGATCAAGATTCCCACACGATCGCCTGGACCAAACAGACTTCCCCAGGCTTTGGCAGGTGTACCTTTGCCGGAGAGACGCATCATGATGGAGTTTACCATCTTCTGGGCGATCGAGGCATTTACCCCAGGGGCGAGCATGGGATACACAGTGTCTGAAGTCGCTGACACAACGAGGCCAGGCTTGGGAGCCCAACCTCGCCCTTGGATCATAGAGCCGATATCTGAGATCCCTTGCAGGTGAGGGATACGCTGTGGTGACAGTAGAGGTCGGGCCTCTACGAGATCGGGGCCGAGCAGCAGGCTGCTCACACCACCGCACAATCCAAACTGGAGTACTTGACGTCGTGTCAGACCTTCTGAGGCAAGGGACGTTTCAGGTGCTTCTGAATTCATACTTGTGATTCCTAATGAAAACGGCCAGTTGAGTCTTCTTGAGTACGCTTGATGTTCGCGGTATAATCAAACCCTCTCGAATGTAGACTATACCATGTTCCAGAAGAGGCGAAAAGTGGAGACAACAGAGCGTTTTGGTGCTGTCTTTCAGGTGGAAGCCTGGGTTGGTAGTGATCTCGGACAAGTTCGCAATAAAAATGAGGATAACTACCTTGTTGATGCCCTCAACGGTCTCTTTATCGTTGCAGATGGTATGGGTGGTGGTGTGCAGGGGGAGAAGGCAAGTCGCCGATCCATCGAGACATTTAGTGCCGCCCTCTACAACAAACGGACCTTGTTGCGGGCGTTGGAGTTTCCTCACGACGAGGAGCTTCGTCAGCAAGTTGCCGAACTCTTGGATCAGGCCATCCGTGCGGCCAATCAGGAGATCTTGAGGATTCGCAAATCGATTGGTCCCAAAGTTACCATGGGAACAACTCTGAGTGCGTTGTTGCTGTTGGGGAATACGGGTGTCTTGGCCCATGTCGGAGACAGTCGGATCTATCGTGTACGCTACCGCGAATTGTCACAGATCACCAATGATCACTCTTTGGTGGCTGAGCAAGTACGTGAAGGTTATATCACCCCTGAGCAAGCTGAATTGTCTCCCTTTCGCAATGTTCTCGTTCAAGCTGTGGGTAAAGGTGATAAGATCGATCCACAAATAGAGTTCTTTGACCTCGAAATGGGTGACCAGTTCTTACTTTGCTCCGACGGTCTGTCGAATTATCTCACAGAGTCAGAGATTATTACTGTATTGGGTGAACCAGAAGGACATCGGATCGTACCCCGCTTGATCGATTGTGCCAATGCCAGAGGTGGCAGTGATAATATCACTGCCATTGCGATTCGCTTGTCAACTTCGGAGCACTACCAGCCCACAACAGAGGTTGATATCGGTCGTGGCTTCACCAACGCCCCTTTGTTGCGGGGCCTCAAAACCATGGAATCTACCCGGCTCCTACAGCTTGGCAAAACCCATGACTACATCGCCGGAGAACGCATTGTCTCCGAAGACTCCATTGATCGGTCCTTGTTCTTGATCTTTGATGGGCAAGTCGGTCTTTATCGTGGTGGTCATTGGCTCTCCACCCTCGAAACAGGCCAACATTTCGGACTGTTTTCTCTCATTGATGGCCAGGGACGCTTGGTCTCTGCCACTGCGGAATCTCAAGTTCGACTGCTCGAAATCTCTCGCAACGAGTTTGTCGATCTCCTCCGTCGTGAACCCAACCTCGGTGTTAAGATCGTTTGGAATCTCCTCAAAGACCTCTCCTTCTCCTACCGTCAAACCGTGGCCCGCTTACTCAAAGCACTCAGCTCTCCCGAGGATGACTCTGGAACCATGGATTAGCCCCGCCTCACGAGGCCTTTCAAGTCGCCAGCGGCTCGGTTCAAACAGTCGGCACCTTGGTTTTATCGAAAGAGGATCATTCTCGGTCGGCTTGAGATCTGTAGGAAGAATCCAAATTTAAATCGGATTCTTCCGTCTTTACTGAGCATTCCCTGAGGTGGGTTGGGGAAGGGTTGGGCTTGTCGGAAGGCGCGTACCGCTTCAAGGTCGAGAAAGGAGAGTCCTGAGGAGCGGAGAACGCTGACCTTGGTGAGTTTTCCAGCTTTGGTTAAGATGACGGACAGAGTGGTGTGTCGGTCTCGAACACCATAGATATTTCCGTAGGGATCACGGCGTCGGTATACAGAGTTCGGGTTCCAATGTTGGGCGACAGCTTGCTTGACTCGGTTGTAAAAGGTCGCATAGACATGCCGACGGGTGTTGAGGTACGTCGCATCACCTTCTTGGACACCCTTTACATGATCGGGGGCAGGGTTTCCTTCAATTCGTGACAACGTCCCTGCGTTGGGGCGAAGATCAATACTAGGAGGTGGGGATGTATGTGTACCTCTCCCCATATTCGGAGTGTTTGGCATCGGCTGTAGGGAGGGATCGAGCTTGAGCCGAGGACCCAGGTTGAGGCTGAGTCTGCGTCCTCGACCCTGTATTTGAGGCCGAGTGCGATGAGAGCGTTGGGTTCCATGTTTTGATTTGGGCACTGCGGCACGCCGTTGTCGGTTGACCTTTGGGATCGCCATCGAGGGGCGATGGCGTTTTTGTTTGCGTACTTTTTTCTGCTTTGTGGGCTTGTGATTGATACGCAAACGTTGGGGAATACGCATGGCTAGACGGCGTGATCGAGCTTTCAGCCTTCGGGAGTTTCGCTTCTTTCGTCGGGTCGGTTTGGCCATCGCGATCTTGTACTTTAGACGACGATGACGACTGATGGTCTGCTTTTTGACACGGGTGTTGTACTCACTCAAAAAGCGTGTCTTCTTGAGCGGACGATCGTCGGGAGTGGGAGCCACATCCACAAACTGACCATCAGGCTTTCTGGGCTTGGGTCGCTTCTTTGGCTTCTTCTTTTTCGCGATTCGATGCTTCGTGAACTTTCGATTGCGTCGCTTGACCCGCTTGTATCTTCTCGGCCCTTGGCGAGACAGGCGGGACACATAAACAACGTGCTTGTTTTTGTGCTTGACGACCTTGTCAAAGAGCCAGGAGTTCGGCACAAAGTATAGAGGGATATGAAGCAGGAGGGCAAAGGCTATAAAAATGTATAGAGAGGTGCCGTTGTCTGCTTGCATGTTGTCTGAGGTTGAGCCTGTCAAAAAGCTTGCAGAGATCGCAACGCCTGAACGCAGGTCACCTTTTTTTTGTTTGCGGGCTTTCATTGTCGATGATCTGGGCTGATGGCCTGTTCTTCCTATGTGTTGTCAATACGGTGGAGCTACGCCCCACACTCTATCCTCACTAAAATAAGCGGGAAACACCTTTACGTCAATCCCACAGCCCTGTTGAGTTTACCTTGACCCCTGAGGAACTCCTTCGTATACTCCCTCGTTGCTTGTTTCATTAAGCACGACCTGAGTCAACGATGGCACTCTCTGCGTGCCGATCTATTCTACCCCACTTCATGCGATAGAATGCTGTGGGAACAAAGGAGGAGTCAAGGGTGACACAGACATCTGGTTCTTTGCGTTTGAACCGTGATCAGGCAGTTCTTCTTGTCGTCGATATACAAGAACGCTTGTCAGCAGTCATGCATTCCGACAATATGGCATCTGTGTCTAAAAATGCCCATATTCTGATCGAAGGTGCCAAGATTCTTGGCCTGCCTATTTTGGTTACGGAGCAGTATCCCAAAGGGATTGGACCCACCTTGCCGACATTGACTGATGCTCTTCCGCCCGATACAGAGCCCATCTCAAAGGTTGAATTCTCCTGCGCGGCAGTGTCTGCCGTTCGTGATGTTGTCTCTGCATCAGGACGAAAACAGCTTATTGTATGTGGGATGGAGACACATATCTGTGTTTTCCAAACCACAAGAGACTTTCTCGAACAAGGCTATGATGTCTTTGTGCCACAAGATGCTGTGATATCCAGAACAGAAGACAATCGCACTGTTGGACTTCGCTTGATGGAGCGAGCTGGTGCAGTCATCTCTTCCACAGAGTCTCTCCTCTTTGACTTGCTTCAAAAAGCAGGCGGACCTGAATTCAAACGTATTTCAAAGCTGATCAAATAGTTGTAAGAGCCGATAGTTGTGAGAGCCGATAGTTGTGAGAGCCGACAGTTTCGAGTTTAAGCGATCGACAATCCAATTCGAGCAACAGGTGAGTCTGTTTGGAGATTTGGATTCTGAGTTACAATACAAAAAGACCCGACGACATGGTTGGGTGGGAGTGAATGATGGAGTTGTTACGTCAGCTGTGTGAGATGCATGGTGTTCCTGGTCGAGAAGAGCAGGTCCGCGAGTTTATCGTCTCACAGGTGAAAGACCATGTGGATTCTTATGACGTTGATCCGATGGGCAATCTGATCTGTCGGAAAGATGCGGCAGGATCGGATGAAACTGTGATGGTTGCATGTCATATGGATGAGATCGGTTTTTATGTTCGATACATCGATTCGAAGGGCTTCTTGCGACTGCAACCGGCCGGTGGCTTTGATCCTCGTCAGCTCTTCTCCCGACGTGTTTTGATTCGCACTCGCACGGGTGACATCCTTGGAACACTCTACCCTTCAGGTCCGCCTTTGCATGTTGCCAAGCCGGAAGATCGCAAGAAGGTTCCCGAACTCTCGGACTTCTTTGTGGATCTGGGGTTGTCAGAGGAGGAGGCAAAAAAGAAGGTTCGTATCGGTGATCCTGTTTCGTTGTACCAAACCTTTGAGGAAATCGGCGACTATGTCAGTTGCAAAGCCATGGATAACCGTATTGCCTGTTGGACAGGAATTCAACTGCTGCAACAGCTAAAGAAGCCGTCGCGCAATATCGCAGTTGTCTTTACTGTGCAGGAAGAAGTTGGTTTGCGTGGTGCGATCACCAGCGCATTTACTGTAAATCCCACGTACTCTGTGGCGGTAGACGTGACCCTAGCTTGCGATACACCACATACAGACAAAGAAGAGTATATCTCTTCCGTGAGTGAAGGTGTGTGCATTAAGGTGATGGATGGTTCTACGATTTGTGACCATGAACTCGTCCAGACATTTGTTGATCTGGCTGAAAAGAACAACATCAATCATCAAATGGAGTTATTGCCCCGGGGTGGTACAGATGCCGGTGCGCTCCAGCGCACCCGAGGTGGCAGCAAGGCGATCACCCTCTCGGTGCCTACCCGTTATATTCACACCATCTGTGAGACCATCGACTTCAAAGATCTCCAGGCCACCCTCGATTTACTCCAGGCTTTCTGCGAAGCTTAATCACGCTGGCGAGACTTTCTGTTAACAATGGTTGTTCCAGAAGGTCTGTAAGTCATGGTTGTTCTACAAAAACTTTGACAGTATTGTTGTGTGTCGATAGTCTCAAGTCGGTAAAATGATGGACTGTCTGTCGTATTTTGGTCGTTGGCGGTATCGTGAAAGTCAT
Source organism: Myxococcales bacterium (assembly GCA_027005175.1). Taxonomy (GTDB): domain Bacteria; phylum Myxococcota_C; class UBA6777; order UBA6777; family UBA6777; genus M3003. The sequence goes on along the minus strand of JALTMC010000181.1, from coordinate 8,593 downwards.
CCTTGAATGCGGGATAGTCAACGATCCTCGCCCCATCCGGACTTCGTCCTGTAGATTCTGTCGGGTCCGCGATCGGGAGGGCGTTTCCACGCCCACACCATAAGAGGTTTTTTCTGATGAGAAAAACAACAATATGATTCGCAGGTTTGCTGTCAAGTCCTTCAAGTCTCTTGTTGACGTGGAAGTGGAGCTTGGGCAGGTCAATCTTTTTATTGGGGCGAATGGGAGTGGCAAAAGTAATTTGTTGGAAGCACTGGGCGTGTTAGGTGCAGCCATAAGTGGGCGTGTTGATGATGAGAGCCTCTTACGGCGTGGTGTTCGTCCTGGTGTTCCAGTTCTTTACAAAAGTTCCTTTCGGGGGCGAAAAGCACGTCATGCGATTCGTTTTGAGGCAGAAGCAGAGAAGGCAAGTTATGCTGTTGAATTGAATAATCCACTGCATGATCCATCTCCAGCTTGGCGGTATCAAACCGAAAAATTTGAAAGTCGTGGGCAGAAGATAGTAGGCCGCTCTAATCGCAGAGGAGATCATACTGCACTTAACCCTGAAGCAGGTTTGACAGCGTTAAAGCTCGTAGAACTTGGAGCGGAGGAGCCTGGAACAAAGCTCGCTTCAGCACTTCGGGATTACTGCATCTACACACCAAATACGAGTACGTTACGAGGCCTTGAATCCGATCCGCAACAACGGGAGCCTGTTGGTTTATCGGGTGGGCGATTGCCTGAAGCCGTACGGGAGTTGTTGGTGCAGAGCGAAAGTGACGAACGTATCTCTGGGATTTGCTCAGAGTTGTTGGAACTCATCGATTGGGCGCATTCATTTGGAGCAGGTATGGTGGATGATGTGCCTCTTTCTCCATCCGTTTCATCCCAGAGGCAAGCTTTGGTTTTTCAAGACAGATTTATGGCTCAAAAAAGGAATATCCTCACTGGCTATGATGCAAGTGAGGGAGCCTTGTATGTGTTGCTTGCCGCTGTGTTGGCTGTTCACCCCAAGGCTCCCAAGGTGCTAGCTATCGATAATGCAGATCATGGTCTCAATCCACGGCTTGTGAGAAGTCTTATGGAGAGGTTGTGCTCCTGGGTGTTATCTGGTCCAGATACAAAGCAGTTACTTCTCACAACACATAATCCTTTGGTCCTTGATGGATTACCGCTTCGAGATGATCGGGTCAGGTTGTTTACGGTAGATCGTTCTCGAAAAGGTCTTACGTTTGTCCGGCGAGTCGAAGTGACCGAAGAATTGCTCGAGAAATCCAAGCAGGGTTGGACTCTTTCTCGTCTTTGGGTTATGGGCCATTTGGGTGGTGTACCGAATGTTTAGTATTCAACTGGTGTGTGAAGGGCCAACAGATACCATCGTCATTGAAGCTGCAATAGCTGCTCAACTCGATGACTTTATTCTGACTCAGATTCAGCCAGAGCGAAGTTTATTTGGTGGAGACCAAGGAACCTTTGGTGGAGGTTGGAAAGGGGTGAGAGCTTGGTGTCAACAGAGCAGTGAACAAGGTGGTATTTTATCGAGCGGGGGGCTAGAGAATACTGATGTGCTTATTGTTCATGTTGATGCAGATGTAGCAGATGATCGTGAAGTCGCTTGTGTACAGCCTTGTCCTCATCCGTCAGCGACAACTGATGCATTACGGACAATGATCTTATCGTGGTTAGGGGAAGACACTCTTCCATCAAAGACGATATTTTGTATTCCCTCAAAGTCTACAGAAGCATGGGTCTTGGCAGGGCTCTTTCCTGATGATCCACATGTTGTTCCATGTGACTCTTCTCTGGAAGACAATCTCTGTCTTGAATGTCAGGTGGACCCAGCTTCTTTACTCATCAATAAAAAGCGAAGCGGGAAAAGGTTGGTTCGAAGAAAGAATGGGCGGGTAAGGAAAGATACTAGGTCATACAAAGCCATACAAGGTATTCTCGTACAAGAATGGCCTCAAATTGTTGCGATTTGTTCTGAAGCGCAACGATTTCATGATAGTCTCGGCGCATACTTGCCAGGCACTCTCGTTCCTTAGAGCTATCGCTAAATGAGGCCAAATTTCTTTCGTTGGGTGTTGTATTCTTGGATGCTTGCCCCAGCTTATTTCGTTACACGCCCTTATCAATCTTACGAGATCCCATATTTTTCCAGTTTGTAATACAGGGCTGATGTTTTGATGCCGAGAACACGGGCCGTTTCGGTCTTGACTCCTTTGGCTCGTTCGAAGGCTTGGAGGATAAACTGACGCTCCAGATCGTCGAGGATCTGGGGTAGAGTGCGATCGCCAAGTGATGCAAAGAGGTTGTTGTCGGCTTTTAAGGTGGGTGGTTTTACATTGGTGATATAGACCGGTAGATCCGCAACCGTCAGGGTACTACCTTCAGCCAACACAAGGACCTGCTCCATCACATTCTCAAGCTGTCGAACATTGCCGGGCCAAGTGTATTTTTGAAGTACTTCATACACTTCAGGTTCTACGTTTTCAATCTCATGGCGTGTGCGAGTTTTGAGCTTTTGCATGAAATGCTTGATCAAAACCTCGATATCTTCGATCCGATTGCGCAAAGGTGGAAGTGTGATGGGTAAGATATGCAATCGATAAAAGAGGTCTTCACGGAATCGTCCGGCATCAACCTCTTCTTGGAGATCTTTGTTGGTGGCACTGACGATTCGAACGTCGATCGAGATGGTCTGCTCTCCTCCAACGCGTTCGAACTCTCTCTCCTGCAAAACACGCAACAACTTGACCTGAACGGCTGGTGATATATCACCGATCTCATCAAGAAATAAGGTGCCTCCATTGGCGAGTTCAAAACGTCCAAGCTTGCGTTTGTGTGCGTTGGTGAAGGCTCCCTTTTCATGGCCGAACAACTCACTTTCAAGAAGTGTTTCTGTCAAAGCACTACAGCTGACTTTGATAAAAGGGCCATCCCGTCGGGGACTGTGTAGGTGAACAGCCCGGGCCACGAGTTCTTTTCCTGTTCCACTCTCTCCAAAGATATGAACGGTTGTATCAGTGGCTGCGACCTTTTTTATCATCTTAAATACCCGCTGCATAGGCGGACATGTTCCGATGATCTCTTGGGTTGCATAAGGAGCTGCGAGTTCTTCTCGCAGGATCTCATTTTCGGCCTTCAATCTTGTGGCCTGTAATGTGAGCTGTCGGCGGTCAAGGGCTTTACTGACTTTGGCTCTCAACAGATCCAGAGGGAAGGGCTTTGTGATAAAGTCGAAGGCTCCTGCTTGCATCGCTTCCACCGCAACATCGATGGTTCCAAATGCAGTAACGACAATGATAAGGGCTTCGGGATCTTGCTCTTTGACTGCTTTGATGACCCCAAGTCCGTCCAGATCGTCCATCTTCAGATCAGTGATGACAAGATCGGTTTCTCCTGGTCGAAAGAGAGCAACACCCTGACGTCCACCTGATGCTGTTTCTACCGAATGACCCATCTTTTTGATGGGGAGAGCCATTCCTTCTCGCATGGTCTCATTGTCGTCGATCACCAGGATTCGACTCATACTCTACTCCTCTCCTTTTGATTCTTGGCTCACCCCAAAGGAAATATTCATCAAGTCCGCTTGAACTCCAAACGATTTTCTACGTTTCTTCCGCTATCATTTGCTGCGACAGTAGTTGAGGGACAACTTCCTATTTTTATCGTTTTGATCTTTGAGATACAAGTACACGGTGGACTGTTGGGTTTTTAACTGAATAATACACTCTCGACAGGCTGGTTGGCCTACTCCAAGTTCTCCGGCTCTTTGGGAGACACAGATGGTCTGCCTTGCTTGGTACTTTGTCTCCTTATTCCCAATCGTGACAACAATGCGCCCCCCGCCTTGGGAGCAGGGACGTATCCGCAGACGAGTTTGTCCAGGTGCGCAGCCGTTGGGTGGTGCTGTTGGACGTCTTGGTGCTGGCTTGACCTTTCGAGGATTTCGCCTTTTGCGGCGGCGGCGGTGATGATGGTGAGGTCGATGCCTTTTGCGGCGGTGGTGATGATGGTGAGGCCTTCGCCGCCGACGTTGTCTCAGGCGTGGGCGCACAACCTGTACTTTGTTTTTCTTGAGTACATCCGATGTGTCATCATCATCGTCGTTTGTCTCTTTTTCTGTGTTTGTGTCTTGTTTTGTAATAACAGGCTTTGCTGATCGATGAGGTCTCCCCTGCTTTGGTTTTTTGGACTGTGCTGGGGGCTTCTCTTGCTTTGGTTTCTTGGCTTGTACAAGGAGCTTGCGTTTTTGTTGGGGGGGAGGCTGTTTTTTTGGGGAGGAGAAGAATCCCTTTGCGAAGAAGCCTCCACCTGTGACCAGTAAGAGAGTCAAAATAGCCCAGAACCACCGTTGGCTCCCTTGTTTCTTCCGGCTTTGGGTCTTGCGTTCGGGAGGCTCTATGGCGAGGGCATTTTCATAAGACGGAGCAGGGGTTGGGATGCCTTCTTGGTTTGACAGGATATGCTCTCCTGTGGGAGGCAAAGACAAGACTTTCTCGGAAGACATTTGGGCCACATCATCAGGCAGGTCTCGGGCTGCTGCAAAGGTGGTGCGCATGGCGTTTGGTCCGACTTGTGGACCACTCGATACAGGGGTTGGCATTGGAGGCTTCTCTGTGTGAGTCAATGCCACGACATGAGCCTGAGAGTCTGCAGGAGAGGATTTGGCGAGGGCATCCCAAAATTCTTCCACAGATTGGTAGCGGTTGTCGGGTTGCTTGGCGAGCGCTTTGATGACCACTTCTTCCACTGCTTTGGGGATGTTGAGATCGGGCCGCAACTCTCGCGGTGAGGGTGGTGCGTGCATCATCTGTGAGGTGAGTAACTCAATCGGAGTGAGAGTGTGCTCACGACCAATAGGGATGAAGGGATGCTGTCCTGTTAACATTTCAAACAGTATAATGCCCATCGAGTAGATATCAGAACGTCCATCCACGGGCTTGTTCATGGCCTGCTCGGGTGGCATATACATCGGTGTTCCAAGAGCACCCTGTGTTAAGTTGATGTCCGTGCGTCCGCTATCTTGCATTGGCTTGGCAATACCAAAGTCGAGAACCTTTACAAAATATGGGTTCTTTCGACGCTTGATCAACAATATATTGTCGGGCTTTAGATCCCGGTGGATCACGCCATCTTCGTGAGCGGCCTGCATGGCATCGCACAACTGCGAAAAGATATCGATGGTCCAGGACAGAGGAGGGACATTCTTGGGATCCAAGAGGTACTGACCCAGCGGCTCTCCTTCCAGGTACTCCATCACATAAAAGTTACCCAACATTGGAACATCGCCGAAGTCATCATAGATCCGAACGATATGTTCGTTGCGCTGGGAGAGATCGGAGGTCACCTGCACTTCACGAGTGAAGCGTTCTTCCATACCATCTCGGGCAAAGACTTCCTGCTTGATGATCTTTACGACACGCTCTGCGTTGCGTTTCAGGCGAATGTGTTCTGCCAGATAAACGGTGCCAAACCCTCCCTCTCCCAACACGCGAGTTAACTTGTATTTTCCAGCAATCAGTATGATGGGAAATCGGCACTGCAAACAAAACGTGGGTGGCCGTGTTAAACGACGAAGCTCTGTTAAATCAGCATCACAGTTGGGGCATTTTTGTGCTGTGATGAGGGTCGTTGTCGTCATTGTAACTTGAACTCCTCCATGCTTGTATGTGTAGAGGTTGCTCTCTCTCTTCAAGAACCTGTGTGCTATTTCAGCATCATTTCTCTGTCTACTCGACTCCTCTCGCGGTAAAAAGTCAAGGTGCTAGTCGTGTGATCGTCCAGGTGCGGTCGGGTTGCTGGTTGTATTGAAATCGATCGTGAAAGCGGCTACTTCTCCCCTGCCAGAATTGAAAAGAGGTGGGGCGAATGAGATACCCACCCCAGTTTGGTGGGGTGGTGACCGATCTTCCTTCAAATCGTTCTTCAATAGCAGCGTATTCTGCGATCATAGCAACATGTGAAGTCGGTTGACTCTGTGGAGATGCCCACGCACCAATCTGACTTCCTCGCGGCCTGGTTGCGAAGTAAGCCTCCGACATCTCGCGTGGGACACGCTCCACTGTTCCGGTGATCTGAACTTGCCGGGCCAAGGGCTTCCAGTGGAACAACAACGTGGCGTAGGGATTACTCTCTAACTCTCGGGACTTCTGACTTCCATAATTGGTATAAAACACAAAGCCATTTTCATCACACCCTTTGCATAGCACCATCCGTGTTGATGGAATCCCCTCGGGTGTTGCTGTTGCGATAGACATCGCTTCAGGCATCGGCTCCCCAGTCGCCTTGGCATCTTTCATCCATGAACGAAATTGGGCCATCGGATGAGGTGCTAGGTCTTCCAGTCGCAAAGGAGTCTCTGTATAGTTTTCGGATGGTTTTGTCACATTCTTATCTTGGGGCATCTTCATCACCTTTTCACACCAACAGGATATACCAATTCTCCAAACCCATCTTTGACTGACATGATTTTAAGGATTGGTCAAGGAGAAGGTCATGAGTTATGAACTCCGGGCGAGATTGGGCTCGCATCCTCACCACTTTGGGGCGGCCTTCGAGGTATGGCTTCGCGGTTCGAGTATGAACTCCGGGCGAGATTGGGCTCGCATCCTCACCACTTTGGGGCGGCCTTCGAGGTATGGCTTCGAAGTTCGAGCGGGCTGGGTGGTGCTTCTCTTTCGTGCAAGTTCCAAGTTGTGAGAATTATGATTACTTCGAACTTGCTGTTCGATAGAGGATGAAGGCGAAGGGGGTGGTGCGGTCGGAGCATGTAGAGTTTTGCCAATTGAAGCGGTTGACGTTGGTGAAACGATAGGTCTTGATGCTGGTGATTTCCTTAGTGGTGCCAGGGACAACGCTGATGGACTTCTCTCCAATGGAGAGATTGAGGGCGCGATAGACCTTCGTGCCACATTCGGTTTTTTCTGTACCTGCGATCTTGGTACTCTCTGTGGTGATGTTTATCTGAGCCAGTAGCTTTTGGTCGATTAGCAACTGACCACCGGGGCCACTGGAGATGGCTGCGATCAGTTTGTCCTTGCTGTCGTGTAAACTCATCGCATAACCCCCGCCAATTCGGTCGGCTTCGATATAGGTCATCCGCACCTTCTCTGCGAGAGTTACTGGAATCACACCGCTGTCAGGCAGCTTGTAGTAGAAAATGTGACGAGCCCCCTTGCCATCCAAAAGGGTAAACTTTTGATTGAAGACACACTGGGTACAATCTGCCACCGTCTCTCCCGGTTCGGAGACCCCTCTCTGGTCGATTACACCGACCAGATTGGACGTGCAAGCCTCTTTCTTTGCGAGCTTTTTACAAGCTGTTAATGTCTGGCTCTCTAACCGAAATGTCGCATCTGTGAGGGGCTTAATCGGAGTGCTTCCACAACCCATAAACAATCCAATCGTACTCAACCCAACACAACAAACTAACCAAAACAATCGCATTCTTTTATCCATATGGTCACAAGTTCTATGCAATCTTAACTATGAATAAAAACGGGGAAGAGTCAAGTCTATTCTCAGCACTCGCGTAGGGTATTGGAAGGTTCCCACAACGACGATGGCTTTGAAATGTGTTGGTCTTCACCCTCTTTATGACCCCTCGCACTGAAGTACGAGGCTGGAAAACCAAAGAAGATATAGCTGGGTATAAGCCCACAAGGCTGGGCTAAACACGGCGGATTGAGATACTGAACGTTCACTTTTTCTGGGCTAGATAGGGTGGGCTAAGATACTGAACTGTCCCTCTTTTTGGGCTAGATAGGGTGAGTTAAGATACTGAACTGTCCCTCTTTTTGGGCTAGATAGGGCGGGTTAAGATACTGAACTGTCACTCTTTCTGGACTCGAGTCCAGACATCGCTAGAATTTAGGGTTGTGTTTGTTCGACCACAACTCGACCGAGGCACCTTCGCCTTTAAAAATAGAATAGGCTTGTCTAAGCACAAAGCACGGTGGGTTGAGATACTTAACTTTCACTCTTTCTGGGACAGAGTAAGTTTGTCTCTGGTTGCACATTTCATGGGAACTTACCCGAAGTCGCGTAAAGCCCCTTTCACAATCTACAGGGAGTGCGATCCCAAAAAGGGGGTCAGCCCACTTCGCCTACTTTCGAGAGATTTGCGATCGTTATCCTGATAAACTCATCCCAACGACCAGCCTTTTGATATGCTCGTAAAAGCAACATCGCTTGTGCAGAGTCCTCAAGCCAAATGATTCCGGGGCCTTTGAGCCTTTGATTGATGATACGACGCACTGCACTTTCTACTGCTCCTGACCCCAATGGAATATTTTCTTCACGAAACTGCTGGTAGCGCATTCTCTCCAGGTGTCCCTCGAAGTACTCCAACTTCTTGTGATGCTCTCTTTTGACGGCCTGTTGCCAATTGTTTTACTTCCTCTATCACTTCTTCCACCTTTCCTTGACGCAAAGTCCGCCGCATCTTTTCAAACCACTTAGATGTGAGTCGAATTTTCACATCATTGGTTGCTCCAGAGTTTTTATAGATTGGGAACACTGAATCTCTGTACATTTTATCTTACGGGCAAAGTCGCAAGTCGCAAGTTCTCACAGATTTGTCCTCCTCTTTGGGATCGCACCCGGT
>JALTMC010000180.1 GCA_027005175.1 Myxococcales bacterium | reverse complement strand
GATGTGGAAGCCAAGCGCGAACGTCGTCGTCGTCGTCGTGCGGGACTCAAAGCAGCCACAGGAAAAGGATAAGTCACCTCATCCCCTCCCCTCCTTGCTTCCAAGCCCCCTCTCAATGACCCCCTATCCATGATCACGCTCCCTCCAACTTGTTGTGAAGCAAAGCTCGTTTCAATTCAAACGACAAGAGAGTACAGACAAGTTATTCCCAGTGAAAGCAATACACCATCGCATGGACTTATCCTAAGTGAAGCAAGGCTCGTTTCAATTCAAACAACGAGAGAAGCTGGTTTTATCTTTCCTTACACTTTCTATTGCAACCCATGACTCACCTGTGTATCTTGTGGTGGCACCCGATAATGTGATGGAAGGAGCAGTGGCCCGGCATCACACCCACCAACCAAAGAGAACCTCGATGAACCAAACCTCCTACTCCGCAACATCTCTTGGCCCGTCGCCATCACTGCCATCCCACTGGCATCTTCGCCAAGATGTAGATCCACACAAGGTACGTGCCCTACAAGAAGCATTGGGAATCCATGCACTCACAGCTCATATGCTCGTACTGCGGGGTTTGGAATCACCAGAGTTAGCAAATACCTTTCTGGAGCCCTCCCTGCGCGATCTGCCTCACCCCAACCGGATGAAAGGAATGGATCGGGCCTGTCATCGAATCATTCAGGCCATAGAACGCAAAGAACATATCGTGATTTACGGCGATTACGATGTAGATGGTGTGTCCTCCACATCGCTGTTGTTCCTGTTTCTTCAGGAACTAGGCGTGAGCAGACAATACCTACACTTCTACATTCCACACCGCCTGGAACATGGATACGGTCTGCAACCCGCTTGCTTTCCAGACATCGTAAAGATGGGATGTCAGCTTATGATCACGGTTGACTGTGGGATTAGCAGTCGGACCGAAATTGATGAACTCAATACGATGGGCATCGATGTTATCGTCATCGATCATCACCTACCTCCCGAGCAACTCCCAGACGCCTACACCATCCTCAACCCCAAACAACCTGCATGCTCTTATCCCGACAAAAACTTGGCTGCTGTAGGTGTTGCTTACCAGCTAGTGATCGGTTTGCGAGCGAGCCTGCGGGATGTGGGCTATTTCAACCAACGCCAGGAACCCAACCTACTCCGCTACCTCGACATTGTTGCGCTGGGAACGATCGCAGATATCGTACCCCTTCAAGGAGTCAATCGGATCATTGTCCACCACGGCCTCCGCCAACTACAAAAAACACAATGGCCCGGCCTCAAAGCATTAATGCAAGTCTCGGATGTGTCACCCGACAACCTGGAGGCCAGCCATATTGGGTTTCGACTCGGTCCCCGTATCAACGCCGCAGGCCGCCTCGCTCACGCCTCCATTGGTGTCAACCTGCTCTGTTGCCCAAACTACCAAGAGGCCATACAGTACGCTCATGAGCTGGACAACGAGAACACTTTACGCAAACAGTTACAAGAGTCTATTTATACACAGGCCCAGCAACTTCTCGCAGAAAGCCCCACATTGCAAGAAGAACACGCCATCGTACTGGCTCGTCCAGAGTGGCACCTCGGGGTTGTTGGAATCGTGGCCTCGAAATTGCTCGAACAATGGAATAAGCCTGTAATCTTAATGGCCTTGGACCAAACCAAAGGCGTCGGTAAAGGCTCAGCTCGTAGCATTCCCTCCTTCAATATCCACGGAGCACTCGCGTCTTGTAGTCCGTATCTCGCAGCTTACGGTGGTCACAAAATGGCCGCCGGTCTCACTGTGTCCTTCGAACACCTCGACGAGTTTACACAGGCTTTCCTCGCCATCGCTCGCGATCAGATCAAACTCGAAGACCTGAAACCCCATGTCACGTATGACGTTGCATTTGATCCCACAAAACTGACAGTAGACCTTCTCACCGAGCTACAACGCCTCGCTCCCTTTGGTGCCAACAACCCAGAGCCTCTCATGATCGCACACCAAGTCCCGATCTCACGCCAACGAAAAACAAAGGACGGCAAGCACCTGCAATTCACAGTAGGCAACAAACTCAACTCCATCGCATTTCGACAAGGCGATCGACACCCTCTTCCCTCCCACGTCTCTATCGCATATCGCCCCCAGTTTAACGACTGGCGAGGGCAACGAAAGATCCAGCTCAATATCCAGGAGATATGTTAATGCAAAAGCCACTGACTTACCTCACCTTTCTCTTTGTACTCTTACTCCTGCCTGAAACAAGCTCGGCTCGTAACCTTTACCTGAATGGCAAACTTATCAATGGGGTACGTGGCACCACATTTATGAATGTCACTGTTCGTGTAGACTATAAGGGTGATGTGTATATCACGGGTCGCCAATACAAAGTAAAGTACAAACAGACCTCCCCTTCTCCCACCCCACGAAAGTTGAAACCACAACCGCGCACAACACCACAACCGCGCACGACACCGCAATCGCGCACAACACCACAATCGCGCACAACACCACAGTCTGCGCCCATGCCACGCCCGAGCAAGCGTTATGTTATCGTGAGTCAACGATCAGTATTCAGCGGCAGTGGCTATCGCATAAGCATTTTCATTAATGGTCACAAGGTTCGAACGATCCTAACGCAGCTTACCCAAGACGTGTTTGATGCCACACCTTATCTCAAAAAAGGTAGAAATAGGGTTGAGATTGAAGCGATTAAGGAAAATGCCAAAGTCAAGGGAGCCTTCTCTTTGTTTTTGGCAGAGGGAAGTATGACCAAAGGACAAGTTAAGGTACAGCAACCCTATTTGCTGAAATACAGGCGAACAAGCTCGGAAAGCAAAAGCTACCGCCACCTTTACACAGTCCGTGTCCGTTGACGTCCCCTCCCCCCCCAACCTGCTCACTTCGCTCACCGTAAGAACAGAGAGCGGTTTGATTCGACGATGGAGAGTTGTCAACTCCTCCCCATCCGCTTGATTCAGCCTACGGTTTCACCCCTACAGGGCTGCCTGTACAGTCGCGCTTCGCTCTCGCTGTAAATTCTGCCGGGCCGCGATCGGGAGGGGCTTTCCACGCCCATAACATAAGAGGTTTTTTTCGGATGACAGTCCCTGTAACCACCTTATTCTCCGCATGTTGCCATTCCCTGAAACCACCCGAATCTCCGCATATTGTCTCCCCCTATTCTCCGTACGTTTCTTGACACTTAAGCAGAGATGGGATTCAGTAGGGAGAGCCATGATGGTTGTCGCAACCGGAAGCAACATCCAGGATATCCAGGACAAGATCTCACCTTTGGACGGGTGTGGTTCTTCACCCATAGATGAGGAATGATCGTGAGAGATAGAGAGACAGCACAGAACATACTGTTGGTGATTTGCCTTGTAGCTTTGGGCTTGATGAGTTCAGCTTGCAATCTATTGAGCACAAAGAAAAGTATTCAACGAGCACAGGGATTTTATTCAATCGGTGTCAAGCAATCGAATTTGGGTCAGTTTCGACAAGCACTTGCATCCCTCAAACGTGCGGAAGAGTTGAACCCAGACAATTACTGGATCCAAGAAGCTTTGGGTGGAACATTCCACCGAATGGGCCAGTTTAAGATGGCGTTGGTTCACTACAAAAAAGCCTTGGACATTCAACCCAAATCCCCCCGTGGCAACAACAACCTGGGCTCTGTCTATATCAGCCTAGGCAAATGGCCCCAAGCGATCAAATACTTGAATATTGCCCTTAGCAATATGCTCTACCAAACCCCCTGTTTTGCCCGAGCCAACATTGCCTGGGCCTATCACAAACTTAAAAATTACAAAAAAGCAGACAAGTACTTTGCTCTTGTTGTTCGTACATGTCCCAGAGTTTGCCAAGCGCACCGCTTACGAGGTCTGGCAGCACATGAGCGAAAGATGCACCAACAAGCCAAAAAGTCGTTCCAAGAACTGCGGGTGCGATGCAAGAAGTACCTGCCTGGTTATTTCTTCCTCGCTCGAAGCTACGTAGCCCTCAAAGAGTTCGACAGCGCTCGTCCCCTGCTGCGAGAGTGCGTGGACAAAAGCGACAAGTATCCGCAGGTACAAAATCGTTGTCGCACTTTACTGAGCAGCCTCCCTCGTAAAAAAGCAGTGAAGCCCAACCCCATCGCAGCCCCACGCAAAGCGCAAGAGAAAGCTTTTATCTATATCAAGCCCGTCAACTCTCCCTCCAACCGCCGCTAACGCTCCGATTCATCAATCATGGAACAACGTACTCAGGGTATTTTGCTAAAAACAAACGATGTGGGTGAGGCCGATCAAGTGGTCAACGTCTTTTCCCTTGACCACGGTCGCATGGTCTTTCGTGCCAGAGGAGCCAAGCGCAGCAAACGTCGATTTGCCGGTCTACTGGAGAGTTTCTCTCATCATGAGATCGTGTTTCAGCCGGGACGTGGGGGCCGATGGCCCATCTTACTTCGTTTGGAACCCATCGAGATGCACACCACACTACGTGGCGATCTCGGCGCATTTTCCGCAGCAAGTTATGCTGTTGAACTCTTTCTCAAACTCACGAAAGAAGGTGACGCCAACCCTCGACTGTTCCAACTCCTATCCACCTTTCTGACATACAGCACCCAGCAGCCCTTATCCCCCAAAGGCCTGTGTCGATTTCACCTTCGCATCCTCACAGACTTGGGCTTTCAGCCCAACTGGAACCACTGTATGGAGTGTGGTCGTCTCTTTGGTAAAGAGAGTTTTTTTCACTTTGACCTCGCACAAGGAGGCTTACTCTGCCAGACCTGCCTACCACCACAAAGTCGAACCACACGACCCCTTCGTATCGCCACACAGAGACTCTTATCCCAGCTTCAAAAGCAACAAAGTTTGAACTCCCTTGCGGTACGACCCTGGAATGATGCTTTGTTACTGCTCAATCTACGCACCGATCACCTCCTCCATGGCCCCCCCCAAAGTCGCAACTTCCTCTACCAAATGAACGCAAGCTTACCCCAAGACTCCAACCCACATCCTTCGTGAACACTTTGGGTGAAAGAAGGGAGAACTCAACTTCCAATACGGTGCTCGATATCACATAAATGGTGCTGACATGAACACTTTGGGTGGAAGAAGGGAGAACTCAACCTCCCCATTTGACAACTTGTCGCAGGAAGGAGGTGTCGCGGTATTCTCGCTCAATGGCAGAAGCTATTTCTTCGACGTTGCGGAACTGATCCCACGGGACACGAATCACCGGGATCACCCGACTGATCTCTTCGATAAAGATCTCGTATTCTTGATGTAGCTTGCCCAGATAGTCGATGCCGATTTCATTTTCGATATTTCGACCACGTTGTCCAATACGTTCCAGAGAGATCTCAGGGCTCACATCGAGATAGATGATCACATTGGGCTTGCACATAAAGTTCGACATATTTTCAAACAACGAACAGTATGTCTCATAATCTCGTTGATCCATAAGTCCAGATTTCATGAGCATACGAGCAAAAACGGTGTCTTCGTAAATCGTGCGATCTTGAACCCCACCTTTGCCTTGCCAGATGATCTGTTGGTGTTGCAAAAATCGCTTGTTCAGCAAGTAGATCTGCATCGCAAAGCTGTGTTGCTTGATGTCTTTGTAAAAGTCAGCCAAATATTCATTATCACCTACAGGCTCATAATAAGCTTCCAGACCGAGATGTTCTGCGAGTGTTGTGGCAAGTGTTGTTTTTCCCGCACCAATCAAACCAGAGATCCCAATAAAAATTCTCTCCATGGATAGCTTCTTCTTCATCAGAACTCCAACCTATTTTCAAGACAATGACCAAGTATTAAAAGGATCGATAATCCCCGGAACATACGAAATTTTGTGCTATAGGTCAAGGGCGTACACGATATGTGGTAGCATGATCCAAACGCCATCGTATTCAGCCCCACGTCCACGCAGCACCCCTATCGCAAGAACTTTCATGATTTTTCTGAGAAAAAAAAGAGACGTGCGCTACAGCAAAGCAAAGAGTGCACCACCGACAAGAAGCAGAGCAAAGAGGCTAAGAAGCAAAATTTTGCCTTTTAGAGTGGAGGGAAAGAGCGAAGCTTTTGTCTTGAATTCCTTCTTGGAATCAACAGCACGACGAAAGGCCCCAGGAGAACAAAGTACTTGTTTTTCAGTAATGTTCTGGGTTTCCTGAGGGATCCCGCTCATCACGTAGACACCTATAGATGGCTTCTTTCGGCGACCTCTGAGAAAGTCGAGGGGGATGTCTTCATCGGATGATCGCTCTTCCCCAATGAGCAAATGTTGGCCTTCGGAAGACAACATAGGATTCAGCGAATCTGTCCCTGAAGACAACGATGGACTCCCTGCTCTGATACCAACTTTCGAAGTCAACTTGGGCTCCGATGAATTCGTTTCTTCCAATCCAACATCAATTTCAATTTGTATGGCTTCTACTGTTTCAAGGGAAG
The DNA here is from genome assembly GCA_027005175.1 of Myxococcales bacterium. Classification (GTDB taxonomy): domain Bacteria; phylum Myxococcota_C; class UBA6777; order UBA6777; family UBA6777; genus M3003. The sequence goes on along the minus strand of JALTMC010000180.1, from coordinate 17,204 downwards.
CAAGAGGGCCCTCTCCCACAGACAACTCTCCCACAGACAACGGATAGCGAAGTCCTTTAGCAAACAGAGAGCGGATCTCACCATCGCTAGAAGAAGAGACTTCCTGGTGAAAAAGAGGCTCCTGCATCTCCAGTTGGGAGAAACTGATACTTCGAACCTCAGCAACTGTTGAAAGACAAGACTCTTCTGGGAGCAACAACTCATCCGCACTCCAATGGGGAGATTGTTGTGGGATGTTTTCAACATTCAGCCAATCAGCCTGAGATGGAAGACCTCTTTGAACACCACTCTGAGCACCACTCAACGATGCAATCAAAGGATAGGAGGAAGATGGCTTCACACCTTGTAAAGGAGATGATGGAGAACCAACCCCTCCCAAAGGCCAGCCTTCGCTTGTATTCATCGAACCAACAAAGGGACTCCTAAAACCTTCAACAGAAGCGGATGACAGAGGAGCTTGCGCTTCGAGAAGAGATTCACAGGTTGATTTGACCTGGTAAGCCAGTCGAGAGGAGGGAGACCCTGGCATATAGTGTGGGGAATCCTGTGGAGGAGCCCCCCTCTCTGGGGTTGAATGGGCACGGTAAGCCTGTCGAGAGGAGGGAGAGCTTGGAATATTTTGAACCTGAGATGACAGAAGCGAAGATGAATTGTAGATTGGAGGAGTATCTGGAGCTTGGTAGGCTAGGCGGGATGATGGAGATTGAGATGAATGGTTGGGCTGAGGAGTATCTGGAACTTGGTAAGCTAGCCGAGACGGTTGAGATGAATGGTTGGGCTGAGGAGTATCTGGAACTTGGTAAGCTAGCCGAGACGGTTGAGATGAATGGTTGGGTTGAGAGGACAGAGTTTCGAAAGCTCCACAGGATTGCAAGTCCTGCAAAGAGGATATCCTGTCAAGTTCGAGTTCAAGTCCACGAACAGGAGAGTTCGCCTCCTCAGCGATCTCAACACGAACGATCTCCATTTTGTTTGTGCTGCCAACCCTCTTCTTTTGAAAAGAGAGGGTGTTGTGACGACCACCCATAGTAACATCCGACTTTTGAGTTCGAGGTCATGCCTTTCTCACAGGCTTTCTCACAAGACATGCCCTCACCACGATTAGAGTCCTCAATATAAGCTTGTCTACGATGCAAACTTGCACCCATTCAAGCGTCAACAAAGACCACAAAGTTCTACCAACAAGATCATAGTGAAGTCCCTCACCAACAAGCTCATAGTGAAGTCCCTCACGTAGTCTAAACGGATCTTTCCAATGATACTTGAGCGCAAATAAGCAGATTAGGGGAGGAGTTTCCAGACTTGCTCAAGAGTGGTCGCAAGAGAAGATTCAATCTCGTGTTCAGAGAGATACAAGCGGAATCCATTGGAGAGCAAACCTTGAGGTTGCTCGCTGACAGGGAGAAGTTGTTCCAACAACCAATCTGCTTGTTGTTGGCTTGTGGTGTTTGAAGCCCCTTCCCCTTTCATGCGTTCGACCCAGCGAGGGAGAACTTCAGCAAAGATCTTCTTCTTATCGAGAGAGAGGATATCAGAGGAGCGCAGGGCAAACAAAGGCATCTCGATGTTGATGCTGCGCAGGGCCGTTTGCGTGAAAGCATCCGCTAACTCTTGAGCCTTCGCCTGTGTTTGCGCGATCACAACATCCAGATCGTCCGAATCGGTCAGGGGCTCTGTTCGTACTTCCACATACAGTTTGGCTTTGGGCTCCGTTCCAGAGGGACGCAAGACCATACGTGTGTCTTCCCCCAGATGGAAAACCAGAACATTGCGTGAGTTGCGATCGGTCTCCGAAAGGATAGCACCAAAGCGACCCGATTCATCCCAAAAGTCCGTATGTGTAGTCACCTCTACCCCAGCAATCGAAGCAGGTGGATTCTCACGCAGAGCGGTCTGCATTCCACGAATATTGGCAACCCCCACAGCTCCCTCCATCACCATAGAGACAAGCTGATTGTGGAAATAACCATTCTCTCGATAGATCCGCTCCATATAGTCACACAAATTATCACCTTTGGCTTTGCATCGACTGGCCAGTTCGACGAGAAGAAGTGCTGCTCCTGCGGCATCCTTGTCGCGAATTTCAGGGGTCATTAAGATGCCATGACTCTCCTCTGAGCCAATCACAAACTGCTCTGGTGTGCCAGACACTCCCAGATAGGAGTTGCCGATCTCCCACTCGTGAATGGCCGCACCGATGTATTTAAATCCAACGAGTAGACCCCCCAAACAGGTGCCGTTGAAGGAGTCAGTGACCCTTCGAACGAGATCCGTAGTGACTTCGGTCTTAACCACCAGAGGTGGACTGGGAAGCTGACCGCGCTCTTTCAAAGTTTTCAGACGATGGTGTGTCAGCAAGACGGCGATCTCATTGCCCGTAAAAAATCGCAACTCCCCCTTAGCATTGGGAGCCACCATTCCAATCCGATCAGCGTCGGGATCAGTAGCCAAACCGATATCTGCCTGAATGGAGGCGGAGAAGTCCACCAAGTCCTGCATCGCTTCGCGAACTTCGGGATTTGGCATGCGATAGCGAACATTCGAAAACGACCCGTCAAAGGCGGCCTGGGAAGGCAGCATTTGTACATCGTGACCTGCCATCTCCAACAGTCGCCCAACGCTGGTAGAGCCTGTGCCATGCATGGGAGTATAAGCGACACGCACAGGAGCGACATCAACCCCTTCCAACAGCTTGAGATTCACTTGAAGATATCCCTCTCGTTGCTCTGGAGTGATCCATTCAACCCAACCTTCCGTAATCGCCTCTTCAAAGGGCATCGTTCGCACATCTTGGACTTGAGCGACAAAAGAGAGCATCTCTTGATCCGTCGGCGGTACAGGCTGACCACCATATTCATTGTAGAATTTTCCACCGTTATCATCAGGGTGGTTGTGAGACGCGCTCACATTTAAGCCACCTTGAGCACCATACGAACGAATCAAAAAAGAAAGCTCGGGTGTGGAGAGATAGGTGTCGATCTCTGTGGGAAGAAGATACGATTTTATACCGTGGGCGGCGTAGACTTCCGTCGCAAGGTGTGCCAAGTCTTTTGAACGCATGCCCATCAATGGATTGGGGATTCCGGGAAGATAGTGTCCTCGAAGATCCTGAAATTCGCGAACATCGTAGGCAATCACAACAGAGCAAGGAGAATCGGAACCAAAGGCGTTGCGCAAGAACGCAACATGTCCCTGTACCGAAGTCCCAATCGTGTAGGGATTGATACGATTGGGTCCAATCCCTACCGCTCCACGACGACCTCCTGTGCCAAAGGGTATCACACGATAAAAGCTATCGAGGAGTAGTGACCATGCCCCTTTGTCTATCAGGGCATGCATCTGTGGGTGATAGACGGAAAACATCTCATCACTCAGCCATAATTGAAGATTCTCTTGGGCTGACTGCTTATGCTTATCCGGTACAGAGAGCAAAGCAAATCCTTCCTGGATCTGTTGTACCAAGGCTTCCTTTGTCACAGTTGTTATCTCCTCTACATCATGTTATTCACCGATATCGGTTTGTTGGTATCACAGATGAGTTATCGCTACAAACCGCAAGCACAGCCCCCTCGGTTTTCCCTTGCTCTCAGCAAGTAAAATTGATATGAAGACGCAACAAGGAATACGTCTAAGGTGTCGTCGCTCCGATCGAATCGCGATGGGACCAGGGTCAGGTAGGCTCCAGGAGAAGACCCTATCTGAGTTCGCTGACAGGCTTCCAGAATAGGAACATGACTCACTTAAACGTTTGAAACTATATAAAAACCCTCAATGGAGTCGCTGATGCTCTTGACACAACTGACTTTGGGTCTTTGGATACTCTCACCGATACATGCGGTTCCGCCTACGGCGCAACCACACAAGACCGCCGCCAGTCATCCGACAGGAGTTCGCGCAAAGGTCCCAACGGCACGACGAGTACCTCCATCGGTCAAGCCCCGCCAGGCCGCTTCCAAAGCAAGACCCTCCAAAACCCTCGTGAAAGCAAAGCCGAAAACCCGGACAACGACTCCCCCTCGACGTACTCCAGCAGTTCATCGTCCGCTCGTTCGTCCATCCAGCAACACCGGAGTTTTGACCCAATTACCAAAGAAGCCAGACCCGAATGTACAAGTGATTTCGCTGGGTAATGGTGTTTTGGCTTGGTGTCAAAGCAAGGCAAACTGGCACATTGTGGAAGTTCGGATTGGAATTGCAGCAGGAACCGCCAATGATCCCAAGGGTCTCTTTGGACGATCGCGATTTCTGGCTCATATGCTGCGAAAGCAACTCAACCAACCCAAAAACCCAGCACGCTCCCTGTTTCCTCCAGGAGACCAACGATACCGTGTGATTCTGGGCAAGGACTGGGTAGAGATCCGTTTGCGTAGTACGCGCAAACAAATCCCCAGCATATTGAGTCATATCGCGCAGTCTCTCCACACCTTCCAAAAACAACCACTGACATCCACCCTGCGTGGAGAGTTAGCCAAAACCGCAAGTTCTTTTCCACCACCCATGCTGTCGGAGCGCGTGGATGCTTTTCTATTTGGCAAACAGTCACGAGGAGCTTTATTGCGAGGTCGGAAAAGTACCTTTCGCTCCATTCAACGGCTTCCCTTGCAAACAGCCTATGAGGCACTCTATAGCCCCAATCGTATGCGGGTGTTAGTCGTGGGAGGAGTGGATTGCAACGAAGTAAAAGCCACCATGCACAAAACATGGATGATCTTGCCACGGGGGAAACACTCAACCTTGTATACCCAGGCTTCTCCCAACCCCTCTGTTAATACGCGCTCCTTGTTGGTTCGACAACAATTGTTTTCGCTGTACCAACTGCCTGCGTTGCATCGTCAGAGTTATATCCCATTGCAAATCCTTCAACACGTCGCCCTGCGTGAATTGAGTTACCAGATGAACCTAAAATTTGGTAACCCCTTTCCCATACAGAGCTATTTGCAACCCTCTGCCAAGAATGGTTTTTTGGTTGTCGCAATCCCTGCAAAACCCCTCTCCCGTGGCAGACTACAAAAACATATCAAGCAAACATTGGGTGAATTGCAGATGAAGCGCTATCGACCGACTTTGGAACAGCGTGTACAGTTGCATTTGCGAGAAACACAAATGAAGTTGCAGCAGATGCAGGAGTCCAGCGCAGGAGTGGCCCAACTCTTGTGGCCACAGCTACTGCTACCTCCACAGAAAGCATCCACAGCCAAGCAGCCCCCCTCACAGCTACAACCCATCCTCAAAACTCTAAAGCCCACCACCATTCGTCAACTAGCCCTACTTTTCATGGCTCGTGATCTGTCTCTACGCGGTGCGAATCGACCTCTCTCCATGCAACGCATCGCACTCTTCATCGGTACAATCATCCTGGTCTGGTTACTTCTCGACATCATCCTCCGACGCACTCGCCGCACCGAAGAATAGCATCACCCCAAGAGAAGCCTCTTCCATCGAACTTGATAAAGCCTCTTCCAACTTGATAAAGCCTCTTCCATCGAACTTGATGAAAGCTCTTCCATCAAACTTGATAAAGCCTCTTCCATCGAACTTGATGAAAGCTCTTCCATCGAACTTGTAAAAAACTCTTCTATCGAGCTTGATTTAACTGCGTGGGAAGACGCGTATAAGCTTCCATTCGGTTTGGTCGTGTTCGATCAGGGCGAGGATCTTACCTTGGGCAGAGAGTACACGGTGAGGTGAGGCTTTTTGAGGCTCATGCTCCGCAAAGGAGTGGGGGATGGCACCATTGCGAAACAACCGCTCTTCGTGGTCGTTGGCTTCTATGGTTGGATAGGAAGAGAACAGGTCCACCAGTGGAATCACATACGAGTGTGCAGCCTCTGGGTTGTCTTGAAGAACTTGCAAAGGGACGGCTTGTTCAAGCCCATAGGAGCCCACTCGAAGTCGTCGCAAGGCTGTCATATGTGCTCCACAACCGAGAGCAGTGCCTACATCGCGAATGATGGATCGGATATAAGTTCCTTTGGAGACATCACAAAGAATCGTAGCATAAGGTGGCTCCCAAGCCTCCAGTTCCAGGCGTGAGATGACAACCTTGCGTGCTGCGAGTTTGACCTTTTTTCCTTCACGTGCCAGTTTGTACGCTCGCTGGCCTTTGACTTTGAGTGCAGAAAAGGCAGGTGGAATTTGTTCCACCTCTCCCCGCCACTCGGCGAGGGAAGAATCAAAGATGGCAGCGTTGAGATCATCGGATAGTGCGGTTGTTTCGAGGACCTGTCCTTCCGCGTCATGAGTATCTGTTGCGATACCCAGCATGAGTTGGGCACGATAGGACTTCTCACTTGTCAGTAGTTCGCCAGAGATCCGAGTGGCCTGCCCCAAACAGATCGGCAGAACACCTGTCGCGATCGGGTCCAGTGTCCCGGTGTGACCCGCTTTGCGGATCCCAAGTGCTCGCTTTACCCGAGAGACAGCAGCCATCGAAGTGAGACCGTCAGGTTTATCGAGAACCAGCAATCCGTCCATCGGTATGCTCTACGCCTCCACAGACAAAAATTCTTTTTGGAGCACATTCATGAGACTCTCACAAACAGACTCTTTCACATCTTCCAGAGAGCCATTTAAGAATGTCCCTGCTGCGTTTCGATGCCCGCCGCCGCCGAGTTGGGAGGCGACATCAGCAACATTGATCCGACCACGAGATCGGAAGCTGAGTTTCCATCCACCTTCTTGCTTTCGAAACATCACAGCCACTTCGACACCTTTGATACCACGCGCAAAGTTGATAAAGCCATCTGTCATGTGAGGCAAAGCACCTGTGGCATCAAACATATCCGAGGTAATGTGAATCGTCGCCAATTTTCCGTCAGCCAAGATATCCAAAGTATCGAGGGTGCGGGCCAGCAGTCTTTGTCTTGCGATAGGTGCTGATTCATAGAGAGCGGAGGAGATGTCCCAGGGTTTGATCCCTGTTTCCAGAAGGTCAGCCGCAACACGAAGCACATGGGGGTTCGTTTTGTCGTAGCGAAACGAACCTGTATCCGACAAAATCGCAGTGTAAAGGCTTTTCGCGATATCTTGGGTGATAGTAACATCCAAGGCTTGCGCCAGTTCATAGATCAGCATGCCCACCGCTGCCGCAGACGGATCATTGTAGATAACATCACCTTCCATCTCAGACGTTTGATGATGATCGATCACCACAAAGGTGCCGCGCTGTTCAGGGGAAGAGGGAAAGCCGTGCCCTGCTCGGTTAGCACTTCCACAATCGCACAAGATAGTAACATCAAAGCGATCATCGGGAGCGATACTGGTTTGCGTCAACTCTGCGTAGGGCAAGAAGTGAAATTGTTCTGGTAGAGGTGCATCATTAAAGATCACAGCCTCTTTTCCCAATGCTTTCAACACACCATAGAGTCCGGTGACAGCACCGAGAGAGTCGCCATCAGGGTGACGATGACCTGTAAGCAAAAAACGTTGTCCATCGGAGATAGCCTTGACAATGGGCTCCCACGAGAGAGATTCGGATACTGTTTCGGTAGGGAGAGAGGGAGCCTCTGAAGCCGTTAAGGCTGTATCTGCATTCATTCTTTCGTCCGGTAAATGGGGTGGATTTTCATCATCCAGGTCATCTGAATATTCGTCGTCCTCCGATTTCGCGGACTCTTCTTGGCTGATCACCTGATCGACGATTAGACTAATACGGATGCCCTCTGCGATGGAGTCATCTTGCACAAAGGTCAGATCAGGAACTCGACGTATGTGTAGGTCTTTCCCCAGTTGTCGTCGAATAAAGCTGCGTGCATTTTGAAGCGCGAGCACCGTCGATGTACTTTCTTCGTCGGAGCCAAAGACGCTGACAAAGACCTTCGCATGTCGAAGGTCTTTACTCAGTCGAACGCCAGAAATAGATGCAAAGCCAATGCGAGGATCTTTGAGCAGTCCTTTTTGAAGATAGCCACTGATCTCATCACGCAGTTGGTGGCCAAGTCTCAGATGTCGTTTCCCGCTCATTCTTTACCTTTCTTATGCACAATCTCTTCCACAGAATCGGTAGGTTGTGAAGTGCGATTTAATGAAGTTGATGACTCGGATTGGCTCGGAGAATCGGACCAGGACTCCATATAAGCCCAGGGGTCTTTGGAGAGTGTGGACGACTCGTCGTCTTCCTTCCAATCCTCTGCCCAGCCCAGCTCATCTTCCAGTTCGCCAAGAGAGTTACCGGCCATCTCGTCATTGTAATGCAAGACCTCAAACTGCCGATCGAGGAGGGGAGCCAACTGCATCGACTCCACAACCCGAAGGATCTGGTCCATCAACGAGTTGAGCAAGCGCGCATCATTGCTAACCAACGCCACGCCGATCTTGGCTTCCTGATGTCGATCTTGCGACCCCACTTCGGACACAGACACATGAAACCGACTGCGAATGCGGTCACATAACTTTTTTACGACCTGCCGCTTCCCCTTCAGAGAGCGGTTGCCAGGAAGGTGAAATGTGAGTTGACAGATACCAACAACCAAGAACCCGATCCCTCTGAGTGATGTGTCATGCACTGGCCCGTTGCAAAAACCCCCCGTGTTTCAGAAACAGATCGACGGGGGAACAAGAACACAGGCTTTATGACTCGATCTTATGACTCGAGCTTGAGCTTTGTGGCGATCTCTTCGATTTCGTAAGCCTCAATCATATCGCTCTCACGAATATCTTGATAACCCTCGATTTGAATACCACACTCGTAGCCTGTAGCGACTTCTTTGACATCGTTTTTGAATCGACGCAGGGTTTGAACCTTGCCTTCGTAAATCTGTTTGTTTTCACGATACAGACGAATCAAAGAGCCCCTTGTGATCTTGCCTTCTGTGACATAACAACCCGCCACTTTACCAGCTTTTGGAATGTTGAAGAGCTTGCGAATCTGTGCCTGACCAATGGGTTTTTCCTGCAACGTAGGAGCCAATTGACGCTCCATCGCTGCTTTGACATCATCGATCAACTCATAGATGACACGGTAGGTACGAATCTCAATACCTTCCGATTCCGCGAGCTTTTGTGCTTTGTTATCAGCGCGAACACTGAAACCAAAGACCACCGAGCCTGTTGTGGATGCGAGATTGATATCATTCTCGGTGATTCCACCCACAGCGGCGTGTGTAATGGAAAGCTCGATCTCATCGTTCTGCATCTTCAGAAGACTCTGCTTGAGGGCTTCAAGTGTACCTTCCACATCTGTTTTGAGAATGATGTGAAGCTCTTTCTTCTGTGCAGCTCCCCAGAGGTCTTGAAGACTGGATCGAGTCGGTGTAGCAGACTCATTTTTCTTCTCATCACGACGTAGGTCAGCAACCTGACGTGCCGCTCTTTCATCTTCCACACAGTCAAAGGTATCTCCAGGAGAGGGAGTTCCAGAAAGGCCAAGAATCTTGACAGGAGTGGAGGGGCCCGCTTCCTTGATAGGCTTGTTGGTGTGGTCAAACATCGCACGGACACGACCGTACTCCATCCCAGCCACGATAGCATCGCCCGACCGAATGGTTCCGGCCTGAATCAGTACTGTAGACACAGCACCGCGACCTTTTTCAAACCGTGACTCGATCACAATCCCCTGCGCTTTGCGATTGGGGTTGGCTGTCAACTCCATGATTTCAGCTTGCAGTAGCACACCTTCAAGTAATTCAGGAAGTCCTTGTTTGGTATGTGCACTGACATCCACAATCTGTGTATCGCCACCATACTCTTCAGGAATCAGGTTGTATTGCATCAAGTCGGTACGAACTCGTGTGGAGTCTGCCCCGGCTTTGTCGATCTTATTGACTGCGACAACAATCGGAACACCAGCAGCCTGAGAGTGACTGATGGCCTCGATCGTTTGTGGCATCACACTGTCGTCTGCCGCAACCACCAAGATCACGATATCTGTACTTTGGGCACCACGAGAACGCATCGCAGTAAACGCTTCGTGACCCGGTGTATCGAGAAAAACAATGTCTCGCCCGCCAGGCAAGGTCACCACAGATGCACCAATGTGCTGGGTAATACCACCCGCTTCTCCATCAGCCACACGGGTTTCTCGAATGGCATCGAGCAGCGAGGTCTTTCCATGGTCAACATGTCCCATGACTGTCACAACAGGGGGACGTGGAACCAAAGACTCTGGAGCTTCCACAGAGTCTTCGCGTTGAAGGATATCATCGACAGCCACACTGGTGTCTTTTACCTCGTAGCCTTTGCTCTTGGCCAGGCCCTCCGCTTGCTCTACAGAGATGACATCGTTGATCGTAGCCATCACACCCTGTCGGAGCAGATCACCAATCAGCTCGGCTGCTTTTACGCCCATGCGTTTTGCCAACTCAGCGACCGAGATCGCGCCATCCACTTTTACGACGCGCTTTTCTGCCCTCATGGGGACGGTCGTGGGTTGCGATGGCTCGCCCTTCTTGCCTTTTTTGCGTCTTCTTGAGGAGCGGGGAGCTTCTTGGCCTCGGCGTCCACGGCCAAAGCTATCTCTACCACCAGCATTGTAGCGACCGCCTCTCTTTTGTCGCTCTCCACCTCGGCCACCTCGGCCACCTTTACCGCGATTGTCACCACCGCGACCATCGGTTTGTTGACGACCGTCCCTGCGATCGGGGCCGGAGCGTCTCTGTCCGGGTCCAGATCCAGGACTGGGCTGAGCCTTCGGGCGCATGCCTTCATCACCCCACTTGGAGTCGGACTCGATCCGCATGATACTAGATGCTTTCGCTGACTCGCGAGTCGGTACGGGTGTTTTTCTGCTTGTTACTCTTTGGTTTTGCACTGAATCTCCACTTGCCTTTGCTGAGGATGCGGCCCTGGGTTTCGCAGATCGTGGTGGCACTGCAGGAATCGGAGCACTGTGCACTTCAGCTTCAGCAACGACAGGCTCTGCAACGGGTTCCACCTTCTTGGTCTCTACCTTCTCGGTCTCTACTTTCTCGATCTCCACAGGCTCTGCGGTTGTTGTTTCTTCCACTGGTGTTGGCTCTGCCACGGCCTCTTTGACCGGTTCAGGGGATGCCGCCTCAACAACAGGCTCTTCTGTTACTGACGGAGAGGCTTCGGATACAACCTCTGCCACGGGTGTCGCTTCAGGTGTCGTCTCAACGACTGGTGAAGAAGTTTCTGGACCTGATGCCTCAACGGACACCACCTCAGCCACCTCCAATGACTCCGAGATCGGAGCCTCCTTTGCAGGAAGAAATGACGGCGGAACAGACATTTCAATTTGCTTCCGCTCAATCACTTCTGCACCACTGTCAGAGATGCGCGTGGTGACCACTTCGTATCCACTGTCTGTACCGTTATCGGCCTTATCCACTCGCACAGCCCGCCGTCTCAAGACGGTGGATTTACGCTTGGGCTTACTCTCACCACCACCCGCAGATAACTTCTGAGCAAGCTCCTTGGCTTCACTGCCCTCTAATGTGTTGGCATGTGACTGAATCCATGAATAACCGAGAGCTTGGGCGCGCTCGATAAAACTCTTACTCGAGATACCGAGTTCTTTCGCGAGTTCATATACTCTCTTCTTTCCCATATATATCGCGCTCCTACAGCCCTTCTAATTTAACCATTGATTCAAATCCTAGACCTCACTTCACAAAAGCAGGGCCCTCTTCATCTTGTATCAAAAGCAGGTTCTTGGATCGTTCCAGTTCCTGAATAATCTTCGCAGCAAATCCGGTATCGGAGATTAAGGTGACAGCCGTCTCAGATGCCCCCATCGTAGGCCCTATCTCTTCCTTCGAAAGAGCTTCATAAACAGGGATTCCCAGCTCTGTGGCCCAGCGTCGAAACTTGCGTTGGAGAGAAGGAGATGCGTCTTGGGCGAGCAACAATAGCACACCCTCCTCGTTGCGCAACCCCCACTCTACCCGAGTATGACCCGGCAAAGCTTTGCTGGCTCGATTGGCGAGGGAAAGCAAAGAGCGAAGCTGGCGACGCGACGCACTCCAGGCTTCCTGCATAAGGACATCGGCAGAGCCTTTGACCTGCGCCTTGAAAGCTTTTCGCAACCCACCACGTTGAACAGACAACTCAAGGCATTTCATGGTGGGACAACTATAGGCTCCACGTCCTGGCAAGCGTCCCAAATAATCCACACGCGGTGTGACACCATCGGGATCGAGAACAATACGCAACAGCCCCTCTTGTGGTTGCTTTTTACGACACCCCACACAAGTGCGAAGTCCAGCTTCCTTGGATGAAGCAGAGGTAGTAGCAGCATCAGCCTCTACCTTTTGCTTCCGTTCGGGTTGAGCTTGGGCTTCCGTCCTCACCTCTTGCGCTGCATTCGCAGACTCGCTTCGCTCCGCTTGCTTCGCGGAACGCGCCCCTTGCTTCGCACCAGACCGCTCCTGGTCTTCGGCACTCACCTCAGGTGCTGTTTTGGTTTCGGACACTGCGACCATTCTAGATTCCTATCCTCCTTGCGACTTGTTTCTACCCAACATGACTCTTGTACCTTGAGATCCTCTCCTGAAAGATCAGGTCGTCTCTACTGGCTCTTCTGTCGAAGCCTCTTCCACAGGCTTCGCTGCGGCTTCTTCCTTGGCCTCCGTTTCTTCAGAGACTTCATCGTCAGCCACTTCAGGCTGTGGTGTCTCCTTCGGTACGACTGGCTTCCTCGACAAGTTCGCAAACGCTGCCTCAGCAAGAGCCAGCGCCTCAGATTTGGCAAAGGCCTGAGCCGCTACTTCAGCTTCTTCTTTGGTCACGGTAGCCAGAACTTCACCACGCGCCTGACGTTCGATAACTTCAGCAGCAGCCTCTTTGATGAGCGCAGCATTCTCCAGACCAATGCCCGGAATAATGGCCAAGTCACCCTCTTCAGCTTTGATCATATCTTGTGGGGAGCGATACCCCAACTTGAAGACAGGCATCAGCATCTCACGAGTCAACTCAGAACGAACAACACCCAGAGAACGCAAGGTCTCTTCTTGTTTGCGGCTAACTTCTTGCTCCGACACAATATTGATGTCCCAGCCTGTCAACTTGACAGCGAGGCGAACATTTTGTCCCTTTCGACCGATCGCGAGAGATTGTTGGTCATCAGGAACAATAAGCTCCATAGAGCCGCGCTCTTCATCGATGATCACACGACTCACTTGTGCCGGCGCGATGGCATTGCAAACAAAGCGTGCGGGGTCTTCACTGTGTGGAACGATGTCGATCTTTTCACCGCGTAATTCCTGCACAACAGCCTGAACACGAGCACCCTTCACACCAACACAAGCCCCAACGGGATCCACTTCCAGATCGCGAGAAGCCACAGCAATCTTGGCCCGAATACCCGGGTCACGAGCGGCACCGACGATGCGAACAATGCCCTCATAAATTTCGGGAACTTCCATTTCAAAGAGCTTGATTAAGAAGCCTTCATCCGTGCGACTCAAGGTAATAAGCGGCTGTTTGTCTTCATCCCGTACTCGTTGGATATAAGCCTGAACACGATCACCGATATGATAGTGTCCTTTGGGGATCTGCTCACTGCGCGGGAGCACAGCTTCGGCCCGCCCCAGATCAACAATCACATCTTGTTGACGACGCTCAAAGCGGCGAACCACACCTGTGGCAAGCTCACCCACACGATCCTTGTACTCGTTGTAGATCATCTCGCGTTCGGCTTTACGCACACGCTGAATGATAATTTGTTTGGCCGTTTGAGCGGCAATACGACCAAACGTCGATGTATCGATCTTTTCACCCAATTCATCATCCAGATTGGCTTCTGGATCAAGACGTTCTCGGGCTTCTTCCAAGGAGATCTCGCGACTTTCATTTTCAACGTCAGCCACAACACGCACCCAGCGAAAGACCTCGACCTCATCGCTCTGTTCACTAAAGCGTGCTTCCAAATCAAATTCATGGCCGAGCTTCTTGCGCGCAGCACTAAGGATAGCAGCTTCCACCGCATCGATAAGGATTTGGCGGTCGATTCCTTTTTCTCGTTCGACCTGTTCGATGGCTTTTTTGAGGTTAATGACCTCGACTCCACGCGGCATCCTGTTCTCCTTCGTCCGCTATGCTTCCTCAGCTTCTTTACGTTTTTTTATAGCCAGCGCCATCCATTGGTCCATGTCTGGCTCAATATGAGCCTTTGTGATCTGCTCCAGAGGGATGTGATAGCGGCGACCATCAACTGTGACTTCGATGTGTTCGAGGTCACGGTCAACCTGTTCTAAGATTCCAAAAAAATTGCGACTGGGTGAAGCTCCCTTGGGCTCAATGGCTGCCACAGGAGAAAAACTCTTCACACGAACCTGACAGCCACAAAACTTCACAAAGTCATCCAGTTTTCGAAGCGGCCGCTGAACGCCAGGTGAAGAGACCTCCAATCGGTACTCATGATGCACGACATCTGCAACATCAAGGAGAGCGGAGAGTTCTCGGCCCACCTCTGCACATTCACCCAGGCCAATACCTTCACCGGGAGCCACCCCCAAACCGGGAATAATAGTGACATCGGGTCGCTCAAGAAATAAGCGAACCACCCACTCTTTTTGGCGCACATACTCCAGCTCAACGAGATGGAGATTCCGAGCCAAGACAACAGGCTCTGCCAGTTCCCAAAGTTGTTGTTGTACGTTCCGACTCATCCCAGGCTACCTCAATTCAGGACTCTTCCGCCCTGATAAAACAAAAGGTGGGTCGCTCGCAAGCGCCCACCTCTCCGCTGTGATGGAGCTTTTTAATCCCAAAGCTCAAACACAGAAGGCTCCAACCCAACCGTTCGGTTTGGATTAGAGCCCCATATTTTCCTCACCTTGGGACGGTGAAGCAAAACTCTAAGAATACCAAAGAGTTACTGGCCACTCCGTCACCCCCCTTGCTCAAAATCAAGACCAGAGGAGTGTTGCGAGGATGCTTTTACCTGATATAACGGTTGAAGTCAAGCGATAAATCACTTCTTTCAACGCTTTTCCTCATATTCAGCATCGATCACATCGTCGTCCTTTGCGCTGCTTGCACCGGCGGACGCTTCATCAGCCCCTCCACCTTCTGCCGCAGCATCACCATCTTCCGAAACATCTTTGTACATCTGCTCAGCAATGGCATAGGACTCTTGCTCGATCTCTTGCATCAAGTTTTTGATGGCATCAACATCTTCACCATCTTTGACCTGTCGCAGCTCTTCAAGCTTGGACTCAATGGAGGTGCGAATCTCTTCGTCCACCTTCTCACCATACTCTTTGATCGTTTTTTCGATGCGATAGATGAACATATCAGCTTGGTTGCGAGCATCGACCAGTTCGCGACGTTTGCGATCTTCATCCGCGTATCGCTCTGCATTCTCTACCATCTCACCGATCTCTGACTCAGTAAGGGTGGAAGAAGCTTCAATACGCACATCTTGCTTCTTGTTTGTGGCTTTATCCACAGCCGACACAATCACAATACCGTTGGCATCGATGTCAAAGGTAACTTCAACCTGGGGAAGACCACGAGGTGCGGGTGGAATACCGTCCAGGTGAAAGCGAGCCAGGGTCCGGTTGTCCTTCGCAAAATCACGCTCTCCCTGAAGGACATGGATTTCAACAGAGGTTTGGCCATCTGCCGCCGTCGAGAAGATGTCCGACTTTCGTGTGGGGATCGTCGTGTTGCGATCGATCAGCTTGGTGAAAACACCACCAAGGGTCTCAATCCCCAGGGAGAGAGGCGTAACATCGAGCAACAGCAAGTCGGTAACTTCACCTGACAAGACACCTGCCTGAACAGCTGCACCCAAGGCAACAACTTCGTCGGGGTTCACACCGCGATGTGGGTCACGACCAAAGAGCTTCTTCACAAGCTCTTGTACCGCTGGGATACGTGTAGAACCAC
The DNA here is from genome assembly GCA_027005175.1 of Myxococcales bacterium. Taxonomy (GTDB): domain Bacteria; phylum Myxococcota_C; class UBA6777; order UBA6777; family UBA6777; genus M3003. The sequence continues at coordinate 1,412 of JALTMC010000180.1, read as the reverse complement.
CGACAAGGATCACTTCGTCAACATCAGAGGCCGACAATCCCGCGTCTTTAATGGCCTGAATCGAAGGCTGACGGGTTCGCTCAAGGATATCTTCCATCAGTTGCTCCAACTTGGGCCGGGTCAACTTGATCGTTAAGTGCTTTGGACCGGAAGCATCCGCTGTTAAGAAGGGGAGATTGATTTCAGTCTCCATGGCGGATGACAGCTCAATCTTGGCCTTCTCGGCAGCTTCCTTAAGACGCTGCAAGACCATTCGATCCTCAGAGACATCCAAGCCTGTGTCGCGCTTAAACTCACTCACCAGATAATCGATGATCACCTGATCCACATTGTCACCACCCAGGTGAGTATCACCATTGGTAGACAACACCTGTACAACATCTTCACTCACTTCAAGGATCGATACATCAAATGTACCACCACCGAAGTCATATACAGCCACCTTGTGCTCTTTTTGTTTGTCCAAACCATACGCCATCGCAGCCGAAGTCGGCTCATTGACGATACGAAGGACTTCCAATCCTGCGATCTGTCCTGCGTCCTTGGTCGCCTGACGCTGGGAGTCATTGAAGTAAGCTGGCACTGTGATCACGGCTTGTGTCACAGTCTCACCCAGATAATCTTCTGCAGACTGCTTAAGTTTTTGGAGAACCATCGCGCTCAACTCAGGGGGAGAGTAAAGCTTCTCATCGATCTGTATCCGAGCATCACTGTTTGGACCCGAAACAACATGGTAAGGGATGGTTCGGATCTCTTCCGAGATCTCATCGTATCGACGACCCATAAAGCGCTTCATCGAATAGATGGTGTGCTCCGGATTGGTGATCGCCTGACGCTTCGCGACCTGCCCCACCAAACGTTCACCGGTGTCGGTAAATGCAACCACAGATGGCGTGGTTCGATTGCCTTCCTGGTTGACAATAACCTTGGGCTCACCCCGCTCCATTACTGCCACAACTGAGTTTGTCGTTCCTAAGTCTATGCCAATCACTTTACCCATGATGACTTGTCCTCCTTCGTTTCAATGTCACAAGATGTAGGCGGCCTTTTCCTTTGGCCGATATAAGTCGAAGTACGTCTGATGCTACACCTACACCCTATCTGCTCCTCGTGTCGTCACTTCACAAACAATACAGATGTAGGAACCTCTATAACCCTCATCAGATGGAAACTTTTGTGCGGCGCAAGACCTTGAGAGGGTGTCTCCAGTACGCTGCGAAAAAGAAAATAACCACACTCCAATCGTTGTCAAGCAAGCCACACACTCGCAACTTTCTCTTCGGACTCAAAGTACTTCCCCAAAAAGCCCAAACGAGACTCGTTTCACTTCACTCCACCTCAAGATTGGGGGGGTGCTTTGATGATCATCAGTGATCAAGAGCCTGATCACGATGATCACGGTATCTAGGACC
>JALTMC010000179.1 GCA_027005175.1 Myxococcales bacterium | reverse complement strand
GAGCGCAGAGTGGAGGATGTCCTTTTGATAGGCCGCAGAGAGCGCAGAGTAGAGGATGTTCTTTTGATAGGCCGCAGAGAGCACAGAGTAGAGGATGTCCTTTTGATAGGCCGCAGAGAGCGCAGAGTGGAGGATGTCCTTTTGATAGGCCGCAGAGAGCGCAGAGTGGAGGATGTCCTTTTGATAGGCCGCAGAGAGCACAGAGTAGAGGATGTCCTTTTGATAGGCCGCAGAGAGCACAGAGTTGAGAGTATCCTTTTGATAGGCCGCAGAGAGCATAGAGTTGAGGCGGCAACTATCCTGATTCTCCCGCAATTTTGATGAAGGTGGGTGTAGTTTTGAATACTCATGGTTTACGACGATTTGAGCATGCGATGTCGTAGCAAATCCAACTTGGCTCTTCCGTACATCTGGCGCTTTAGAGTCTTGATCCGATTCACCTGTCCCTCGACTTGTCCATTACTCCATTCGAATCGCATAACATACTGATTAAGCATTGTTTTCGTTCTTCGGCAGGCTGCTAGACTGTTGATTATTGAAGGATTTCAAATTTTGCTTGGCTGGTATGTTTGAGATTCTTTTTGAGGGGTAGGGTTTGGAATTGTGCGGCTTGTTTGCGGTGAAGTAAGTAGAACACGGTGGCACTCGTGCTGGCACCAACAGCAAGACTCAGCGAGACAAGGGCTCCGACATTAAAGCCTTGGGATGCAGATGCGAGATCGGTGGCGGGAATCCCCTGAGCTTGGCGGCGTCCATTGACTCCACCATAGGTTGCGTCTCGTGCATCATTCAAGTATTTAGCGGAAAGTCCGAAGAAAATACCTGTGCTCACGAGGGTTGTAAGTGCGACACCAAGAGAAGCATAGAAGGCGCTTCGGTAGTTGGATGGGTGATAGCGTTGTGGTGCCTTGGGGTGAGTTAGCCAGGACAATCCTTTGGCGGCAGATGCCAGGTAGGTGAGTTTTAGCATTTGGCGAGGCTGTAGTTTGTGACGTTGGCCTTTGTGTAAGTTTAGGTTTTGCACTCGATAGTTGGAAGGGCTGCGGTGTACAACGATATAGCGACCAGGGGGAAGTCCTATCGAGACACGTTGACCTCTGCGTTTGTTGATTTCAGCGACGAGTTGGGTCCGCTTTTCATTGAGAACATAATAAACTCCAGAGGCTGTGGTTTGTAGGTTGAGGCGAGCGGAGGCACGTTGGAGTCGGGTTAGCACAAGGTGTCCATGTCCGCGTAGTTCGTTGCGAAAGCTCGGGTGTTGCACGCTGTGTGATAAGAAGACTGTATGAGAGATCGTACGTCGGTAGACATAACTATAGAGTTCGTGCAAGCTGACTTGACTATCGTGATTGTTGTCGGCAGCACCGCGCAGTCCTGATAGGAGATAGTGTGTAAAAATAGATCCACGGAGTTGATCCTGTTCATGAGAGTCTTCCCCTTCTCCGCTGGATGTGATCATAGCCATGCCGCTGGTGGCTGAATGGCGAATGCGCGGAGGAAGTCGCATTCTTCGTTTGGTTCGACGGGCTCCTTTGGTGCCTAGAAGCTGACCGCTGCGGCAAGTGTCCAAGAAGGCAAGGCGAACTGTTGCGGAAGAGTTCCGAAGCCATCGACGTAATCGTTGGAAAGGGAGTTTTGATCTACCAAGATGTAAGGCGGTGTGATCGGCATGCCCCGAATAATAAAAGAGTAGGGTGACTTTGGGTTGGGGAGAGAGGCGTTTGAGTTGGTGGATCTTGCGTTCCACACGTAACCACAATTGTTGGAGTTTGGAGGCATCTTGCTCGACTAAGATGAAGCTATTTTGAGGTTTGAATCCGCCGAGTTCTGAGAGAAGACGACGTAAGCGACGTGCATCACTGTGAGAGTAGCGCAAGGGCTGATCCGTAGTGACGCCCTTGTTGTTGCCAACAATGATTGCAAAATGTACAGAGGTTCGTGTGGAAGCGTGGGAGCTTTGTATGCTCCAACTCCAGCCCAAACTTACCATTACACAAACTATCCAAAATCGCATCATGCCACCCACTGAGATCACCGATCGGTCCACTACCGCCTTAACGATACTTGGTACTGCTTTTGGGCAATTAAAGATCGGCATGTTTCTTAAATACGTAATTTTATTTAAGTTTTAATGTTCTTGTATAGGTCTGCTCATGCAAAAAACACAAATGTACTCTATGTCAAGTGTGTGTGTGATGCAAATGAGGAGGTGAGAAGAGCAAGGGGAAAGGGGGATGTTGAATATTTGGGTGACACAGGAGCATTTGCCAAATCAAGTGGAGAGGTGGAGGGAGAGAGGTGAAACCGACATTCCGCACATCGTTTTTGAAAAACTGGAATATAGATCAAAAATGCGTTAAATATCATGGTGGTAATTCGATTAGATACACTCATCTGAACAAACGATCACCCGAGGATTAATCTGATAGTCCGATCAGATTAAGTCGTATGCCTTTTCCCAGGAGAGCAAAAGTTCAACGATCTCGTCAAAAATCCCAAAAGTCATATGTTCAGTGTGGAATGTTGGGTGAAAGCGAACACTTGGCAATGAATCTGAGATGGGGAGATAAGTCATGTATCTTACTTGTGGAGGGAGAGAGGTGAAACGGAGCGAAGAGGTGGAGAGAGGTGTGGATTTACCAGCTAGACTTGGTGACGCCGGGGATTTGGCCACGAAGTGCGTACTCTCGAAAAGCGATGCGAGACAAACCAAACTTTCGGATAAAACCGCGAGATCGTCCGGTTAGAGCGCAGCGGTTCTTGAGCCGTGTTGAGCTGGAGTTGCGGGGAAGGTTTGCGAGCTTGCGATAAGCTTCACGTCGTGCTTCGGGCTCTGCGTCGGGATTTTTGATGATCGTTGTCAGTGCAGCGCGGCGTTCTTTGTATCGTTCACATAATGCGCGGCGCTTTTTATCACGTGCGATTTGGCTTTTCTTGGCCATCAGTTGGTCTCCTTCGTCGTACCTTGTATAAAATGCTTTGGTATAAATGATATCCCAAATTGAGATCGTTTCTCGTAAGCCGGGTATTCATAAACGATCTGACTGATGCTGTCAAGTCTAAAACACCTTACAATGTTCAAGGGATGGCTTCGAAAAAAGAATACCCCCCTTGCGTTTTTTATGGATATGGTTAGGTAAGAAGGGCATTCTTTCTTTTTCTGAGGGCTTGGGTCCTCTTTTTTTTTGACGTGGTATGCAACAGATGAACTCTACATCCTTGGCCTTGCTCGCTCTTTCAATGATCGCTCTGGCCGTCGGCCCTATTCTCAGTTTACGTCTCCAACACAGCCACTGGTTCTGGTCAGCGTTGGAAGGTTTTATTTTATTTTCTGTGGGAGGATTTGTTTTTCTCGATGTTCTGCCTCATGCCTTCGAGAAACTGGGGTGGTGGTCTCTTTTGATTGCAGTTGCGGGGTTTTTGGCTCCGATCTTACTGGGGAGATTACGGAGTGTGACACAGCGTCGTGCACAAACGATTGCTTTGGTGCTGGCTGTGCTTGGTCTCTTTCTTCACTCTATGCTCGATGGTATTGCTTTGGGGCTACCTGGTAGTAAAGCATCTGGATTTTCCTCCTTGGCTATGGCTGTGGTCCTGCATCGTTTGCCTATGGGTTTGGCGATCTGGCTTCTGGCTCGCTCTCTCATGGGAACCAAGGCTGCCACAGCGACTCTGGGCTTGATCGGTGCAGGCACTGTGCTTGGGTTCTCTACTGCAGGGTATCAGCTTGCTCTTTTACAAGGAACAGGGGTTGCTGTCTTTCAGGCACTTGTTGGGGGAATGTTACTCCATGTTTTGTTACATCATCCCTCTGGGCCTGAAGAAGAGGATGATAAGCCCGTGGAGAAGGGGAAATGGCAGTGGGCTGAGTTTGCAGGGGCGATCCTTGGATTAACCCTCGTTGTCTTTTTTAGTGATGCTCTCAGTGGGCATGCCAATCATGCGCACGCCCATGCCGGTCATATTCATCTTTCTGGTTTCAGTCTGTTTGGCTATAACCTGCTCAACCTTGCTTTACTCAGTGCGCCAGCGTTACTTCTTGGATATCTTCTCGCAGGTTTGCTCCCCGTCCTTTTCCCTCGCGCTTCTTTGGGTTGGTTACGGCGTGGCTCCAAGGTGGGGCAAGTGTCTCGTGGGGTTGTCTTTGGACTTCCTTTACCCATCTGTTCGTGTGGTGTTGTTCCTCTTTACCAGAGCTTGATTCAGCGGGGTGTTCCTGCGACCGCAGCTATGGGTTTCTTGGTTGCCACACCCGAGCTAGGTATAGAATCTCTTATTCTGTCATTTCCTCTGTTGGGTGGTACTATGACAGGTATGCGTCTGGCCAGTGCTTTTGTTGTTGCGATCTCTGTGGGCTGGTTTGTGGGGCGTCGCTTGCCAATGCCCGAAGTTCCACCCGAAGATAAACAAGCCCATAAAAACAAGTCGGGTTGGCGAGTAAAAGTCAAACAAGCCCTGAACACTGGACTTGTCGAAATACTCGATGACACTGCGCCCTGGATCCTTGTTGGCTTGATCATTGCTGCTGCACTTCAGCCTGCTTCGATGACAGCTTGGTTGTCAGTACTTCCACCAGGAACCGATGTGATCCTGTTTGCGATTATTGGTATCCCTCTTTATGTCTGTGCGTCGGGAGCGACCCCTCTCGCTGCCGCTTTGATCTTTGCAGGTGTTTCTCCTGGGGCGGCTATTGCATTTCTGCTTGTGGGACCCGCTACAAATGTAACTACCTTCGGTGTTTTGTCGCGCCTTCACAACACAAAGATTGCCGCGCTTTTTGGTGCGAGTGTTCTGCTTGTCACCATTGGGCTTGGTTACCTTACGAATCTTCTTATCGGAGTCAAAGTTGCCGTTCCTGCGCTCTCTCATTCTCATCGTAGCGGCAACCTTCTCGAATGGATCTGCTTGCTTATCTTAGGCACGGCTTTCTTACTCTCGATCCTTCGACTGGGTGTTCGTGGTTTTCTGCTTTCTGTTTTCTCCCTTGGTTCTAACGAAGCAGATAACCATGACCATGACCATGACCATGACCACGTTGAACCATCTGTAACGTCGGGATCTTGTTGCAATAGCTGTGTGACTGACATCTAACCCTGGGTTTTGGGTGCTACTTAATGGGTGGGAATGTTTCTGTGATGTGGAAGGTCATGCCAGCTTGCTTGAGGCGTTCGATAAGGACGGTTCCCATTGCAGTAGCAGGGGTAACGAGGCCGAACTGTTTGGGGAGTTTCTTTTGATCGTGGGCTAGGCAAATGGCGGATTCTGCAAGCATGATTGCGGTGCCACCGTACCCCGGATCTTTTTCACCACGGACTAAGCCAAAGAGTTTTTTGTCTCCAGCAATGCCTGCGAGATAGCTGTTGAAAAAGCCTTCTTCTCGGTCTTTTTTCGAGGGGCCTTCTCCCGGAGCAGGAAGGATCGTTGCTTGAAGGAGTTTGCGTGTGGGTGGAAATATCAGCAATCCGAAAAACATACCAAGGCCTGTACTTATCGTCGCGGCTCGCATCCATCCCTTAAACCCTTCAGGCATGGACATGACTTCGCTGTATCGGAAGTTGTCACCATAGGGAAAGCCCAGCAATGCATGACTGCGTCGAACCAATCGAGTGTTGATTGCGGCCATAACAAAGGGACCTGTCCAACGTTGGATATCCTTGTCGAAGCGGATACTCTTTTGGTCGGGGCCATCTGGTCCTTTGAAGCCTCCTTTGGGGTTCAAAGCATAGGGATCTCCCAAGACGCGACGGACTTCTTTGCTTTTTGCTTCTTGCACCATATTGAGCATACTGGCGATAGTTCCGCCACTAAAAGTTCCTTTCAAGGGGCCGGCAAAGTATTTGACTTCTTCACAATACACTCCATGTTTGGCTTGCATGGCTTCTTGTATCATTAAGCATCCAAGGTCCGATGGGATGGAGTCATATCCACAACAATTCACGATACGGAGTTTGTTGGTTTTGGCTTCTTCGTGGTGAGCGTCGATCATGTTGCGAATGAAGTGTGACTCCCCTGTTAGATCGCAATAATGGGTTCCCTCTTTGACACATGCTGCCACCAATTTCGCGCCATATTTGGCATAAGGGCCTACCGTTGTGCAAATGACTTTGGTTTGTGCTGCGATGGCTTCCAAGGAGGGGCTATCGAGACTGTCACCCCATAAGATCGGTAAATCTTTTGCGGCCGGATCTTGTTGTTGCAACTCTTTTCGTAATTGTTTCAACTTTGTTTGATTACGCCCGGCAATGGCCCATCTCACGCTGCTTCCATCTGCTCCATAACGTTGTGCTATATATTCTGTGACAAGCTTTCCTGTGAAGCCTGTCGCACCCCATAATACCACATCAAATATACGCTCTTGGCTCATTGTTACATTCCTTTTCAACAACTCAATGAAGTCTTGTTGCTGGCTCTTGTTGTTAACTAAAAGTGAGATTGTGCATATGTGGGAGCGAAAGAACTCATTCTCACGAGAGAGTGCTTTCACAAAAGGGTATCACATTATAGGATATTACTTTTTTATTTAAGCCGCAGAGGTCGTAGAGGGGAAGAGGTAGTAGGTTTGAACTGCAGAGGTCGTAGAGGGGAAGAGGTAGTAGGTTTGAGTCGCAGAGGTCGCAGAGGGGAAGAGGTAGTAGGTTTGAGCCTCAGAGGTCGCAGAGGGAGAGGTAGTAGGTTTGAGTCGCAGAGGTCGCAGAGGGGAAGAGGTAGTAGGTTTGAGTCGCAGAGGTCGCAGAGGGAGAGGTAGTAGGTTTGAGTCGCAGAGGTCGCAGAGGGGAAGAGGTAGTAGGTTTGAGTCGCAGAGGTCGCAGAGGGAGAGGTAGTAGGTTTGAGCCGCAGAGGTCGCAGAGGGGAAGAGGTAGTAGGTTTGAGCCGCAGAGGTCGCAGAGGG
>JALTMC010000178.1 GCA_027005175.1 Myxococcales bacterium | reverse complement strand
GGTTGACTTTTGCAACAAGTTTCCCCTAGATAGAAGCGCAAGACGTGTTCGACGCCTCCCTCCATCACCGCAAATCACCGAGTCCCATGACACAACGATATTCCCCTGACTTCAAGCGTTTGTGGTATCCTATCCTGCTTTTGCTGGTGGGAACCTTAGCCTACAGCAATACCTTTCAGAGCCCATTTTTATTTGACGGTCTCTATCATATCGCCAACAACATGGGGATTCGGGACCTGACCAACCTGCGGGCTGTCTTCTTCTCAGGATACCAGGAGACAAGACCTGTCTTTGTTTTCTCCTTGGCACTTTGTTACCACTTTGTTGGTACCGATGTCTGGCTCTACCACCTAGTGAACTTGCTCCTACACCTTGGCTGTGGACTCCTACTCTACCAGCTCACACAGACCCTCCTTGAAACTCCACAAACTGCCGAATCACTCACTCCACAAACTGCCGAATCACTCACTCCACAAACCACCGAATCACCTACTCTACAAACTGCCGAATCACTCACTCCGCAAAGCATGAAGTCATCGGTAAGTTTAGAAGAATCGATAACCCATCACTCGTCCAGAAGGGGTGTGCCGGAGTTTGTGGCGGCCTTGTTTGTGCTGCATCCATTGGCCACAGAAAGTGTGTCGTATATTAACTCGCGCTCTGGCGTATTGATGGCTTTCTTTGGCTTGTTATCCTTGCGAAGTTATCTTCGTTTTCTAACTCTTGAAGGCAGAGTTCGAGCCTTCTCCTACGGGCTGAGTTTGCTCTTTATGCTTCTGGCGATAGGCTCCAAAGAGTCGGCTGTCATGCTACCGCTGTTGTTTGGTATCACAGTCTGGCTTTGTCGTCGGGATTTACTCACCTCTCGCAGGTGGTGGCTCACTCTGTTGCCACACACCGTTTGTCTTCTTGTACTGCCATTGCTCTATAGCTTCGTAACCAACCCACATCCACCCAATCCCTATACCACGATGTTCCCATGGTGGTCGCACATCATGACGCAGGTCCGAGTGCTTGGGTGGTTTTTGCTACTTTCGGTTGTACCTCTCTACCATAACTTCGACTACGACTTTCCATTCAGCACCACACTGATCGATGGCAGCTTCTTTCTCTCTCTTGGAGGATGGCTCATCTTACTTGTTGTCGCATGGCGTTTGCGTCGTCAGCTCCCGCTTCTCTTGCTTGGATTGCTTTGGTTTGGACTGTCCCTCGCCCCCACCAACTCTATGACCCTCAAGGACTTTGTAGCAGAGCGGTATCTCTATACTTCTCTCCTCGGTGCAGCCTGGAGCCTCGGTGGGCTCTTCTCGCTCAGCCAACGCTACCTGAAAACACAAATCCTTCGACAAGCCGGGGTAGCGTTTCTGTTGGGCACTCTCCTGCTTTGGGGTGGCTTAACCTTTGCTCGCAATGACACTTTAGGAGATCCTCTCGCGCTTTGGCAACACACTGCAAAACGCTCTCCCAACAAGTCGCGCCCCCAACTCAATCTAGGTATTTATTTCATGAACAAAGGTAAGTTTCGCAAAGCATACCAATCATTGGAACGGGCTTTGCGTCTTGATCCCAAAGACCCTGAAGTGCATTACAATCTCGGTGTCTTTTTCGACAAAGTACGAAGTGCTCCACAGGCGGTCAATGCCTACAAGAAAGCGTATCAGATATTGCCTTCCTCTCGCAACAAACAAGCCTTGGTTCGCTCGCACAACCGGGCAGGTCGGTGGTTTTTTTGGCGCAGGGACCTGAAACATGCTACATCCCATTTCCGCTCAGCGATCGCTTTGGATCCCATGTACTACATCGCACATTTTAATCTCGCGGTTGCCTATGTGCAAATGCAACAGTGGAAACAAGCCCGTCATCATTTTGAGATGGTACGTCAACTTCATCCATTGCACCCGAAAGTTGGTATGTGGCTCAAGCGATTGAAACAGAAAACAAAGGAGTAGTTCCATGTACAGGTGGCTATGTTCTTTCGTATTACTGGGGTTCTTTGTGCTTCCCCTTCCCGTCCAAGCATCTCCCTACAGAGATGCTCTTCGAGCTTGCCAAAAGTCATACAAAGCAGAAACCAAGGAGTGTCGTCGAAGCTATCGCGCCGCCAAGCCTCTTTGCCGAAAGAACAGGCAAGAAGCCAAGATCGGCTGCAAGAACCTGCGCAAAAGTTTAACGTGCAAACGCAAAGCCATCAATCAAGCCCTGAAGAGGTCGTGTCGCAAGCACAAGAAGAAGGCCCAACAGAATTGCAAAGTTCACAAACGAAGTAAGAAAGACAACAAGCTCTGTTCTCAAAGAATGAACCAATGTCGTCAAAAATGCTTTCGCACTTGCAAAGTTTGTACGATCCGCAATGTCTTACCATGTGTCACTCGATGCAAGTTGCAATACCGCGAATGTATGGGTGAAGACAAGGAGGCACTGCGCAGCTGTCTGCGCCGTGCAGCACAGCAGGAACGCCTCTGTTTACGAGCCTATACCTACGAGTCATATCGGCTTCATTATCTCTGCCTTCACAAGAACTTTCGCGCTTATCTACAGTGTCAGTATCGCTACATCGACAACCACCGCGAATGTTACCAAGCGGCAAGTGATAATCTTAAAGACTGCTACAGACGCAAATTAAGCGACTGGCGGCAATGTCGCGCCCAAGCCAAAGCCCAATTTGGAAGAGATTAAAGAGATTAAGAACGAAGATAAGACAGAGGTTCCCCATGAAACAAAGACGGTTTGTTCACAACCTATGGACAGTATCACTCCTGGGATTTTTTATCACTCCAAGCACACTCATGGCTCATCCCGTAAAGGTTCATCCTGCGACGAAAGCGGCTCCAATCAGGCCAAAAGCAACAACACCTTCTGTTGCTGTGCAGGTTGCCCCAGCGACGCAACGTGCGACAAAGACTACAATTCCCGTGGCGATGCCCCCTCAAAACTCCATGTTATATAACATCATACTCAGCCGCACCGCACGTATCTGCGTCCGAGCCGACATCCCTCCTCTTGGATACTTTAAAGGTGAGACTCTCAGCGGATTTGACATCGCGCTGGCCAAAGCAGTGGTCATGGGATTAAGTCTGCGCTACAAAAGGAATATCAGCCCACAGTGGATCATGATACGCGCCGCCGATCGTATCCCGAGCCTGCGTAAAGGACAGTGTGACTTTGTCGTTGCAGCTTTCTCCAAAACGGCTGCCCGAGCCAAACAAGTCTCCTTTTCTCAGATCTATTACACCACGAGTAAGGTCGTGCTCTCTCGCAAGTCCAAGATATCATCTGCACCAGTGGTTGCTAGAGTGAGCAAAACCACAAAGGGCTCCTTCAGCATTCCCAACGCGGTATACTCCTCCTTTATGAGCTACAACGATATTTTGTATACCATGCGTCAAAAGCTCGTAGACTACGTTATTACCGACTATCCCATCGGTCTATTCCTGGTCCGCCATTCCCACGCAAGCTACAAACTCTTCCGCACTCTTCCCAACCAGGAACATTACAGTATTGGAGTCAATCAAAAACACACATACTTACTCCAAGAGATCAATCAAATCCTAACCCAACTGAAACAAACAGGCCGAATCTCTTACCTCCGTCGCCATTGGCTTCGTTGACGATTCCTTAAAGTACCTTATTTCTGGAGAGAGAAAGGTCTACTTGTATCATACTTAAACAAGAAGGGATCTCCGGCAGCCAACTTGACCTCCAAGATGGCTTTCCCCCCTCCCAGGGAGCGAAGCGACTTGCTCTCTGTTTTACCTGTTTCCTCATGGAGACCCTCGATGGAGTTAGGGGGCAAAGCAAAATTTCTCGTTATTTCCAATATCCTGACATGCCGTCCCATCTGGGCATGTCTCTGATGCACCACAAGGAAACAAACAAAACTTGCTGCCATCACCGATATCTTCACATTTGGCAGTGATGGCCTTGCCTTTGCTGTTTGTATAGCCAGGGCAAGTCCCTGAAGTTGTACACTCCTTGCTGCAATAACCGCTCTTTGTGCTGTTATTGAGATAAAAGCACTCCAGACCGGATTGGCAGTCTTCCGCACAAACAAGGCCGTATGCTTTTGCCTTGACACAGGTTCCAGAAATATTGTTGCAAGCCAAAGTCTGTTTTTTGTCACAGACCTTGTAAGGGTCACTGTTATCCGTCGTTTTACTACAAGCATCACCCAGCTTTTTCACAACGGTAGCGACCTTGCAGACACCGCTCTTGATACTACAGTAGTGAGGTGGTGTTTGCTTTGCCTTGCACGCAAATTGACGAGTGCCATAAAAGCACCCCTTCCCAAGCTCTGCTCGCCCCACGCACAGTTTGGTTGTGCTTCCTTGGTTATCTGTGGGAATTCTGACACATTCCGTTCGGCCATCTGTATTCTTCTTGCAAACCGTAGCATCAGAGGCACAGGCCTGAAAACAAGTACTCTTGCTTGGTGTTTTGAGGCAAAACAAACCAGCCTGACATGTCTTTGTAGCATCACAGACACCACCCAACGCAACCGTATTCCCTGTGTTCCCAGGAGGAGTACATTTACCCGACTGACAGGTAAAGCCCGCACCACAAGACGTACAATCTGTTGCTCCAGAGCAAGCCCTAGGACATGAGGTATTGTTCGTATTGTTCGTATTGTTGGTGTTATTTGCGTTCGTATTGTTGGTGTTATTTGCGTTCGTATTGTTGGTGTTATTTGCGTTCGTATTGTTGGTGTTGTTTGCGTTCGTATTGTTGGTATTCGTATTTCCCTTGTTTGTGTTGTTTGTCTTTGCGTTCCTGTTCTTGATACAGGTTTTTTGTTTTCCAGATGCGATAGTTTGACAGGTGAATCCATTTTTGCAGTCTCCATCGGACTTACAAGGAGGAGTGCCTCCACACCCCCATACAAGCACTCCAGAAAAAAGGAGGATGAGGCACAAAAAACTCCATCGGCATATACGAACGTTCATGAGACTCAATCTCCCGGTTACGAATAAGGAAGGTGACAAAAGGGGTGAAGAGATAGACGACCCTACGATTTCCAACCGAACCTACACCTTCAGAGTCTTTCATAGAGTCACACTTCCCCACCTTGGAATCAACAAGTATACCCATTGAGCTAGGCTCGTCAACGTAACAACTTCCCCCTGTAGAGAACACAAAGCATGCGCTGGCTATGGATTTTCAAAGGTTTTTATCATTGACGCATCTACTCTTTCCAGATAGAATGCGTGGGAGGAGAGAGCTTAAGCATCGCTCTTGCACTTCAAGAATGGATTGAGAATGTTGGGCGAAACGAAGAAGGAACTTCACATCGCCACGTTTCCTGAGAGGTATTTTCAGAATGAATCGTGCTGTGACTTTAAGCTCATCCCAACAAGATTGGGTTCGTAGCATCCAACCCGTTCGAATGTTACTTGCTTTCTTACTCTGTACACTGGGTTGGCTTGGGGTAAGTTCATCCGCCCATGCAGCTCCAACTTGCAATCCTCCAAACCTGCTGCTCGTCCTCGATAGATCCTGTAGTATGGCAGGAAGAAACTGGAACTCCGCGAAGAATGCGGCCAATACCATAACCAGCCGATACAACGGGAAGCTGCGCTTTGGATTGGAAACGTTTAACCACCACGCAAGCATCAACTATGGAATCGATCGATGCATTCGAGATGGCTCTCGATGTGTTGCCAATCTCCAAAGAACTCTCCGCTATATTCGTGTCTCAGGCGGAACAAACCTGCGCCGTGGTATTGATACAGCTCGCAGTCATTTAACGGCAATCCGCAATGCAGACCGGATCAAAACGCGCAAGATGAGCGTCATGTTTATCACCGATGGTCGCTCAAGTTGTGCAGACTCCAACGTACGAACGCTGCTGCAACGTTTGGGTGTAAAGACCTATGTGATTGGATTTGGCCGGGGTGTCGACTCCCGATGTTTGAACAGAATGGCTGCGGCAGGTGGAACTGCGCGCGGTGGTTCTCGAAAATACTACCAAGCAGACAACAGTTCGGAGTTGAATTCGGCCATGGCGAAGATCGCCAATGCCGCGACCTCTGAAGTCTGCAACAACCTCGATGATGATTGTGATGGCCGGATCGATGAAGGCTTACGACGAAGTTGTCGCACAACGTGTGGAACAGGCACAGAATACTGTTCCCGTGGCCGTTGGGTTGGCTGCACAGCACGCTCTCCCAGAGGGGAGCGATGCAATGGAGTGGATGATGACTGCGACGGTCGTGTCGATGAGAACTGGTCCTCCAAAGGTCGCACTTGCTATGTTGGTAGAGGAAACTGCCGACGCTCAGGACGATATATTTGCAACTCCAGCCAGACCGGTCTGACTTGCTCAGCTCGTCCAGGCAGCCCCGTGACAGAGCGGTGCAATGGACAAGACGATGACTGCGACGGACGGGTTGACGAGAACTGGCCCCAAAAAGGCCAACGCTGTACTTCAGGAAAAGGCATCTGTGCTCGCAGCGGTGTTTGGGTTTGCAATGGCACAACGATTGTTTGTTCAGCCCGTCCAGCCAGTGGTCGTGGCGAGACTTGCAACAACCTCGACGACGATTGCGACGGCCAAGTCGATGAAGGAATCACCCGAAGTTGTCGCAACCCATGTGGCACGGGCACAGAGTCTTGCTCTCGTGGCCGCTGGTTCAACTGCAACGCACGTCGTCCAACCACAGAGCGTTGTAACGGAGTTGACGACGACTGTGATGGTCAGGTCGATGAGAACTGGTCCAACAAAAATGATGTCTGCTACACAGGAACAGGTGCATGTCGTCGGTCTGGTCGCTACGTTTGTAACGGAAGCCAGAATGGAACGATCTGCAATGCACGAGCAGCCAGCCCCACTGCTGAAAGATGCAATGGTATTGACGACAACTGCAACGGCCAAATTGATGAGACCTTCCCCAGCAAAGGAAGCAGTTGTACCAA
>JALTMC010000177.1:5791-6919 GCA_027005175.1 Myxococcales bacterium | reverse complement strand
GAGGTAGAAGTCGCTGCCGAAGTGCCGACCACCAAGAAGAAAACTACCAAGAAGAAGACCACCAAGGCCAAAAAAGAAGAGCCCAAGGTTGTTGAGGAGACGGAAGTTCCAGAGCAAAGTGGAGCAAGATCGGCAGAGTTTGCCCAATCGTTCCTTCAAGCTCTCTTGCACACCCTAGATATCAAAGGAGATGTGCTCCTTGAAGAAAGTGGTGTACGTGTTGTCAGCCCTGAACTTCTAGAGATCCCCAACCCCAAGAAGTTGACGGATGCAGTTCAGCAGGTCCTCCAAACAGCCATCGGGTACCACTACGACAAAGACTACACCCTGCATCTCACTTGGCAAAAAAAAGCCGATCAAAACGCTCGAACCATCGAGGAAATGGCGATAGCTATCGCCCAACGTGCTGTCGCCTTAGACAAGGTCCTCTACATCGACGCTCTCAACCCACAAGAGCGCCGCCTGATCCATCAAGCTATCGCCGAAATGGAAGACCTCGAAGTCCACACAGCCTCTGATGGTGAAGGGATCTTCCGTCGATTGATGGTCATTCCCAACTCCAAACGCTCTCCCCAAGGTCAAGATCGCAATCGCCCTCGCGGTGAGGATCGCGGCCCACGACGGGAGCGCTCCGACCGCTCTGACCGACGCGGCCGAAATGATCGCGGAGATCGTGGGGGTCGAAATGATCGCGGTGACCGTGGTCGGACTCCACGCCGTGGCAACACAGGAAATCGTGGCGGACGCCCACGACGATAACCGACTCACTAACCTGTTAGTTAAGTTGGGACTCCATGCTGTGACGACGAACACCGACTCACCAGCTTGTTGGGTAAGTTGGGACTCCACGTTGTGGCAACACGGGAGATCGTAACGACCCCCCACAACAAACACCGATTCACCGTGCAAACACCACACCATCTCGTGTGGCCACGATCACATCGTAACGACCCCCCACAACAAACACCGATTCACCAGCCTTAATCCGGGACATATCCAGAAAGAACGCATCAAGGTTATCGGCCCACGGCGAGAGGTGTGGTTGACATCTATCATAGCAAGTCTTGCTGCAAAAAAGAGAGCGCATCAAGGTTATCGGCCCACGGCGAGAGCCGATTTATCGGCCTA
>JALTMC010000177.1:0-5781 GCA_027005175.1 Myxococcales bacterium | reverse complement strand
GATACGAGATCACCTGTTGAAGAGGCTCTAGATCCATCTCTTCACCAGCGGGGTTCATTGCCTCAGGAAAGCCGTCGGTGTAGAGACAGAAGATATCGCCGGGATAGAGGATATCCTGATGGTCGATATATTTTGGTTTGAGTCGAGCCCATCGGCTCATGCCAACAGGACTGCTGCGATTGACATCCAGAGCCATAATTTGTTGTTGATGCGCACGATAGAGCAAGGGTGGATTATGACCTGCATGGGAAAACACAAGTTGCCCTGTCTGTAGATCCACAATAGCCAACAAGATGGTCACAAACATCCGCGTAATCATATCTTCGGAGATGAGGTGATTCACACGCTGAAGCACCTCAGCAGGAGAGATCGTGGGCATTAGGCTGGCACGCAAAATACTGCGTGTCATTGTCATAATCAGAGCACTGGAGATACCGTGACCTGAGACATCAGCCACCACCATCGCGAGATAGCGATCATCCAACATGATATAATCAAAGTAATCCCCACCCACTTCTTCCATCGCGTTACTGTCACCAGCCAGTTCGTATCCTTGCAGTGTCGGAACTTCCTGTGGGAACAACCAACGCTGGATCCTTTTGGCCACTCGTAGATCTTGCTCCATCCGCTCTTTTTCAAGCGCGACTTCAATGAGACGTGTATTCTCAATCGCGACGGCAGCCTGATTCGAGAACGACGTAAAAAAGTCCAAGTCATCGCGACTAAAGGGCTGACTGGTTTTGGAGCTGTCTGCGTAGAGAACACCCAACACACCACTGGATGTTTTGAGTGGAGTACAGATGCAGGTCCGAATGGCCTGACCAAAGACACTGCGTGCCCCATCCAACCAATCTTCTGCTTGAGCATCCTGTGTCATCACAGCAACAGAGTCGGTCAGAACTTTGTGAATCACGGTTGAGCTGAGAGGCAAGGTATCGGTGGGACCTTGTGGGTCGCGATAAGCAGACCAGTTGAAGGTCCATTCTCCAATCACCAGTTGCTGTTGTTCTCCTCCCACCGAGCCCAAAGGAGAGATGGCTCCCTCCTCTTTTTCACCTTCTTCCTCTTCACCAAGAACAAGGATCGCTGCACGATCGATATCCATCGAATCAAACAGCAACTGTAAGACTCGGTTGATCTTCTCAGAGATCGCCTCTGGTCGAGAGAGAGCTTTTCCGACCGCCAACAAGACCTCTAGCTTGCGTTGGTGCCAATCACTTTTGGGTTGGGCTTGCGGTACAGGAAGACCCCCAGGAGGAGGAGGAAGATTTGTCCTGACAGGAGGAGGAGGCTTACCAGATCCAAAGCGGGCCAAAGGCGTGCCCAACACAGTCATCACATCATCTGCCATGAGATTGACGGATTGCTCCGCCAGAAAGATCTCATGCATCCCCTGAGCGGGAGCAAGTGAAATGCCTGGAGAAGGAGCGGCAGCTCCAAAAGGCGAAGAGAGCGATGTGGACGCCTCGATTTCCCCAAATGCGATACGATCCCCATGTTGCAACACCACAACATCAACTTGCTCATCGTTGACAAGCGTTCCTCCCTCCTCCCCACAATCCCGCAACACAACTTGTTCACCGTTAATTTCGATGTCAAAGTGATGGTCGGCAACATAGGGAAGAGGAACAAAGACCGTATTGCCTTGTGCTCGCCCCACAGTGGCAAGTGGAGGATCCAACTTGAAGATCTTTCCTCGCAATGGGCCGGACTCCGTCAACAATCGCAACATGGAGCGCCCATCCGGGCTTTTCTGGTTAACCAGAACAAACATGAGAGCCTCTTGTGCTGTGGTGAGCGCATCGTTGTGTGTTAGAAGCAGGTTCCATCAGCTTTTCGACCCGGTGAAAAGAGCGACTTGTTTGTGTCAGCATCAGAATGCAACTTACAAGTACCTGTGAGATCGGGGCTCAATGTCACAGACTGGTTCTGATCACCTTTGCAAGAACCTGTACCATAAACAAATTGAGCAATCGCAGTGGCGTCTCCTGGATTTTGGAGAGACACCGTACCACCGCCATTCGCCAGGGCCTTGCTCTTTTGGTACTTGTAGACAAAAACTTTCTTGCCGACACAACCAAATATGGTGTTGGGTTTGCCATTACCCACATCGCCTGGAGGAGAGCCCCCTGCAAACAATACAACAACATCGTTGGGTCCCAGTGATAATGCGCCAAAGGTAAAGACCTTCACCTTGCTGGTTGTGTTGATATAAACCTCTACTCCTGTCATATTGAGCGTTTTTGTGCTTCCATTCACGATCTCAATAAATTCATCCGAAGACGTTGAGACAGCACCATCTTTGTTCGCATCGCCCTTCGCAGAATCCGGATCAGAGTGAAGCTCATTGATCACCAGATCACCAGAAGCTGGAGTTTGACCTGCGGGAGGCTCTGGTGGCAGCTCCGCAGGAGGCTGCTCTGTGACTGCCTCTCCTGCATCGATTGCCGCTTCACCTGACGCTTCGGTGGGAGGAACCTCCGCCGGAGGATCACTAAACTTCCCACCGTCTGTCCGGGTGCCTGGAGAAAATGGACTGGCTTGCGCGTTTGTTGTTTTGTGGGCTTTGCATGAACCTGTCAGATCAGGACTCAGTGTAAGAGACTGGTCATCCCCTTTGCAATCTCCAGTTCCATACGTAAAGGTGCTAAGCACCACACCGTCCGCCGATTTTAAGGTAATCGTAGCTCCTCCATTCAACAAACTTGCGGGTAGCTTTGTAAAAACCAAAGCACCACCAAATTTGGAGTGAGGTTTTCCTTGGTTGACCTCTGTGTCACTGGCCATCCCACCACCAAACACAACAGCAGCCGTTTCAGCTGGCAAGACAGTCCCTGCGGGAAAAGCATATGTCTTGCCACCCACATCGATCACGACACCGCTAATATTTAAGCCACTCTTTGTTGTATTCACAATCTCAACAAACTCATCGCCGGAACTCTCCCGAGTACCGTCTTTGTTTGAATCACCAGCTGCGCCAACGGGTGGATCGGCGAGAACTTCGTTGATGACAAGCTCTCCTGTCTGCGGCCCAGGCGGTAATTCTGGCTTGTCCTCTACGCTGCCACCCTCAGCGACAGACTCGCTGCCACCGTCGTTTCCACCATTATTACCAGACTCGGAGCCAGTTTTTTCACTGCTATCGCCGTCAGCTTTGGAGTCCCCAGTGGTGGGCTCACCACTGGGCTCAGCCCCAAATCCACCATCGGGCTTTGTCTTGCAAAAACGAGTCTTACCGTCAGAATTTAACAAACACACCTCGCCAGCAGGGCAATCCAAAGCTGTTTTGCAACTTTTCGCACCACAAGCCGTGTACAAGACACCCAGACTTCCCAGGATCAAAAAGAGAAAGACACACTGCACCCCAGTGATGCTCCAATGACGAACAAACATACAATTCCTCCTCATACCACAACTAGCGAAAAAGAAAAGAAAAACGACCAAAACAAGCTCAAGCGATCTTCCTTTCCTTTTGAGAGAACGTTGTTACTCTTACATGGTGACTCTTATTTTAAGATCCTTGTCTCATCAGGCCAAGAACCCTAAACTACAATCAAATGGTAACCCTGATATAGCCTCTCAAAAGAAAAAGTGTCAAGGTTGGGAACAACTTGGGTTGACGCAGAGCCGCTTGACTGCTACCCTTAATGTTACCCTTAACAATCAGGGTTTCGGAAATAACTTTTGAACATTCCTCCTTATCATTCGTCCCCACATTCTACTCGCTCTTGAAAGCGAGATGAGGAGTTAGAGGAATCGCATGTCCAACGTGTCGATTTTTGTAGATTATGAGAATCTTTCGTTTGTGTTACAGAAGCGAGAGTTCTGCCGACTGAACCACCAGCAGGTGGGAGAAGAGCTGCGTAGGTACGCCCTAGAAATAGGTCCTCTCCATCAAGCTGTGATGTGGGCAGAATGGGATCGCTATCTTCCCAACAAACGACAAGAACAAAGCGCACAAGCCATCCTCACAGGGCTCGGATTTGACTGTTTGTATTTGCTGCGACCTTCCGATCGCTCCTATACAGAACAAGCCATCATCAAGAAGCTCCCCCAGGGTGGTGAGGGACTTGAGCATGTCATTCTGATCAGTGGAGATTATCTCTTTCCTGAGCTGATGGCCTGCCTCAAGGTCCCTTGCACACTCATTACTTTGTATCCGGAGCCAAACGCATCTCTACCGGATCGTGTGGAACACGTCTCGCTGTTCGATGTGATCGATCGCGACACCACCATCAACCCACTTCAGACCCCTCACGGCTTAGAGCCTGCGGCCTTCTACGTTTGGGTTCAACGCACCCTCCAAGAAGAGCTGCGCCGCCGCAACTGGCAAGGCATGTCCTTTCATATGATGGCTCGCTTGCTTGTTGAACGTGGTCTATGTGAAGAGGATGTCGAAGCCCAGTTTTATATCAATCAAGCTGTTCGAGAAAACTTCCTCGAACGGACAGAGTCCGACCTACCCACAGGGCGACGAGTCTTACTCAAGCCAACCATTGTCGAAAGAACCAGTGAGTCCACATGGCTCCAGGATGATGAGTTCCGTCAAGCCCAGCTTCTCTGGGCTTTGCAACTGATCTTGTCTCGCAATCCCTGGTGGGAGTATGTCACGTTCAGTCGATTGCGGGAAGAGCTTGAAAAGTGGTCACTGATCCATGGTGCCAATGAACTTCAACAAGCTGTTGAACATGCTGTTGAGGAAGGCTTGTACGATCTCAGCGTCGAAGAAGGTGGCCCCCCCCTCTTTCGCAAAAAGTACAAATATACCTTCGGTTATCGCTCCTCTGACACAGAGAAGTTTACCCAGATCCCCGACCTGATCCTACAATCTCTGCGTCAGCTTTTAACCGAAAATCCCCACTGGCATGGCGTCTCCTTTAGCAAACTTCTAGACGAACTCGCCAAACACGCCACAGAAGAAACCAACGACGAACTCGCCTCTCTTTGGTTGGACCGACAACGACTCAAAGATTGGTGTAACTTCCTCGTCGCTATCGGATTTCTGCACGCATTTCGCGGTCGCTCCCGAATGGTTGAAGGTGAATTCCGAGATCCACCAACCCTCTTGCGTGCCGTTCCAGAACATCCCTGGATTCAACGGCTCGATGAAAAACAAGCCCCCTCAGAACTCAAAACTTCTGCGGTTAAAGAAAAACTATCCCAAGACCAAGAGAGTTCCTTTACCCTTCGTGATCTCGATTTCTTTCGCTTGATCGTTGTGGTTGAACACTACCTACACATATCCAACAACGACGCCGTCGTTGCAGGATGGATGCCCATGTCCACCCTGTTTCATGTCATGGGACGCAGTCTGGAGCGCGCATTCTGTAATGCCATTGTTCGCGCCGCAAGAGAACAAGAGATCATCGAGATTCGAACACACGATCCACGACCCGGACAACACCCTGCACGGGGTGCTCACCTCGATCTTGACCATCCCCTCGTGACAGAGGCACGAAAACGTCTGCTGCGTTGTCTTGAGCTTCTCCAGGAAGTTCAAGATCGCGATGGCACAGCCAATCTCTCTGCTCTGGAAGACAAGCTCAAGGATGATCCTTACTTTGGTGAAACCGAAGCAGAGCGTTTGGATTGGATCGATCTGATGCGTGAGGAGAATCTTATCCTCGTCCGCCCCATCACCATTGCCGACGGTAGCAGCACAACAACTCCAACCCAAAACCAATGCAGTCTGAATTTTCGAGATCGCTATGTGTTGGCCTTACTGGAAACCCTCTCCCCTGACTCTTCTCCAGGATTTCCACTCAGCGCATCACCCCATAC
>JALTMC010000176.1 GCA_027005175.1 Myxococcales bacterium | reverse complement strand
CGTCGTTGCCGATTGCGTATGGATGAGGTTTCTTTGCAAAATGTAACGTTCAACTTTGCCTCTTCAACAGCCAGTAAGCTCGCTCAGTTAGACCTTTTAGCCCGTCATGCTCACCTTCGAAATGTGGTCTTTTCGGGAGAGTTTGTTGGGCGATGGCGTATGAATCGTTGTGTCTTCGAAAACGTCCGCTTTTGTGACCTTGCTATTCATGCTCATCTCAATTTAAGCCAATGTGACATTTCCTCTTCGCATACAGAGCCTTTTTTTGATTCTGTCCAATTCTATGTCAGGCCTGGTAAGTCAAGCACCACACCACGTCTTAATTTAAGTCAATGTCCTTCTTTGTCGAACTTGGTTTTTGAAAGCTGTAAACTACCTGTTGTTGATCTTCGGGGATCGAGTTTAAACAAATGTAAACTCCGAGATGGGACATGTGAAAGGCTTCTGCTTCGTCGAGGTATTCAGGGGCGCAGACTACTGCTTGTTGTAGATAAGTCCGCTCAAGCCGCCATGGAGGCTCGGTTGCCATCGGAGCATCATCAACTGGACTCCTGGTTGGTGGATGAATTGAATCAGATCTTTACGCAGTCTCACCGTACACAGCAGTCGATTGACTCTCTTTATTCAGGAATGTTGGATGTTGAGATTCATGTGGAAATTGCGACACAGATCCCGAGTGAGATAGAGGCATACGAGAGCCCTCTTGTTGAGAGTGTCGATGAAGCGATAGTGAGGGATGACTTGGCGTCTCTTGAAACACCATCTCCATCTTCCCACTCAGGAGGGCAGGGGGCTTTCATCCCATTGGATAGATTTCGTATTCTACAGGTGCAAGATAATGAGCTTATGGAAGAGTACGATGAATCTTTTGTCGCAGAGTTTGATATCAGTAACCACACCAAAAGTCCCATCTTATTTCTCAAACGTCAGTTGCAGCGATTTTATCACAGTGCAGAGTTCTTGGACCTTCACATCGAGGACTTTATTGTGGCAGGAAGTGATGATAAGGAAACACCTTTTGCAAAACCCCGCTTTATAGGAACTCGGCTTGAAGGTGCAACCATCCGAGGCTCTCTGTTTCAATGTGCCCTGTTTGAAGGTGAGTTTCGAACTTCCGCCGCTTGCACCTTAGAACATCTCAATCTCTCAAAAAGTGAGTTTCGTGGTCCCGTTTTTCTCACAGATTCTCAGGTTGCTGGGTATCTTGATGCGAACGAAGCTCATTTTTATAATCAGGTCTTGCTGCAAGGCATTCGTGGACATGGAGAGATGCGATTTACCAGCGCAACCTTTCGTAAATTGTTGGAGCTTTCTCACAACCGTATTCGGGATCGCTGGAATTTCCAGAATGCTGTATTTTCTGCACCTGTATCGATTGAACAAGAGGATAGTCGTGGAGCTTTTTACTGCGAACAAGCTGAGTTTAACGACAGCTTTCATGTGAGAGATTCTCGATTTGGTAAAGAGATGGATTTATCCGAAACGGTCTTTTTTGGTGAGGTTCATTGGAAATCCTTAACCGCTCAGAAAGTCTGTGCGCTCGGATCTCAAAAAGTAGTTCAGTTTAAGGGGCCTTTGTCCATCAGAAATTCAACGTTTACAGGTGGTGTGCAGTTTAACAATGCAAGCTTTTCGGATGCCTTGCGAATGGACAATATTTCTGCGGGACAACTTTTCGAATTTCAAGGGTGCGAGTTTGGAGGAGAGGTTAAACTTCAAAAAACCTATGGTCGAGTCACACTCGCGTTTGCAGATTCTACCTTTGCTGAGCGATTGCTGGTCGAGGATGCTGAAGATGTAGAGTCCTTCGTGTTTCAGAATGCTGAGTTTCATGGACCTGTGATGTTGCGAGGTCGTACAGGTTTGCGTCGGGGTCGTCAAATGGGTGATCGTCAAAAGCTACTTCGTGTGGTTGACTTTTCAGGTTCCCGGTGCTTCGCTGACGTGTTGCTCTCGAATCTCTACTTGCAAGATAGTGCTATCTTTGACCGAAGCAGGTTTTCCAAAAATCTAACATTGCATCATATCGACTTTGCCCAATCCGATAGTCCGCTCCATTTTTCAGGCGTAGAGGTTCACAATCGATTGAGCTTGCAGGAAATTATGGATAGTCATGTGTCTTTTGAAAATGTACAGATCTTTAAAGAGCTTGACTTGCGTGGTTTTTCCTCACAGAAACCTTTACGGTGCGCTTTGGGCCAAGCTGCTCTTGCTGATATTTCCTTGCCCCCCAATCCAGTTCAAGCCTTAGAGTATCATATTTCACAAACGAATCGCATGAGTTCAAGGCCAAAGCAACTTTCGACAAGTGAGCAGAGTAAACAGAAAGCACTGCACTTTTCTCAGCTACATCGTGTGTGTGAACAACAACGTCGTCATCGTGAAGCTCGTGATTTTGGCTTTCTCTATCAAAAGGCTTTACGCGAGCTGCCTTATCGAGAACGGAAACAGTTTTTTCTCGAAAGAAAAACAAATGCAGAGGGTTCTACTCGTTGGTTTCATCGGATCTTTGCTTCTTGGGAAGCCCAGAAGATCCAATGGGGTGAGCTATACAATAGCTACGGAAAGAGTCCTGGGAAAATTTGGCTCTGGATGGTTCTTTGTAGCTTGCTTAGCTTTGTATACCTTTTGGACCGAGGAGATTGGAGCCAGGTTGGAATTGCCTCGGTTGATGCATTCTTAACTCCAATTGGCGTCATGATTCCTGTCTTGGGGATCGCACCTCTGGGCACAAGCTTTGAAAACTACATTTTCTACCCGATCTTTGCTGTGCATTGTGCTCTTCTTGGGGTAATGCTGATCAACTATATCGCTCTTCTTGTTCCCAACTTGATTAAGAAGGAAAAACTATCTCAACTGCTGATTCGCCAGGACAGAAAATAGAACGGAAACCTGACAGCCTGTAAAAAAAATAGATATAGCGAAATTCCCTGTATATTCATCGGACTCAAGTCTCACTCAGAGGGAAAGACATACGCAAAAACGTGCACTCAGAACAATTTACCCTTCCGGGGAAACCAAAGGTTTGAGCCGACTTCAGTCGGGTTTTTCTCCCTCAGAGTGAGGGGTTTTACCCGACTTTGACAGTGAGTGCCTGGGTACACAGTTCCAGATTTTGATTGCAGTTTGGTCTCTTACGCGAATCTCAAACGATTTCGGACTCCTGGTATGGGGATTGTGCTCTGCCATAGTTTTCTTGAGAACCACGAATGGCACGAATGAAACATTCTGGCTTCCAGAGCATACGCATTCAAGGGAGAGCTCTTTTGAGCGTCAATCGGGGAACGATCACTGACTCCTTCTTGACCGGCTTTTGCTCTCTCTGCTAAGGTCTATCTACGGATGACATTTATCAAAACTCACACCTCTTGCAAACCCGAAACTGAAACGCTCGGAGTGACCAATGGCTGCGAAAAAGAAAACCTCAACGAAAAAAACATCCAAGACCACAACGAAAAAAACATCCAAGGCCACAACGAAGAAGTCTGCAACGAAGAAGTCTGCAACGAAGAAGTCTGCAACGAAGAAGTCTGCAACGAAGAAGTCTGCAACGAAGAAGTCTGCAACGAAGAAAGCGATAACAAAGTCGGAAGTTCCTGTAAAGAAAGGGCTGACGATGGTTCGGCACAAGACAGATCCTGCTGAAGTGGAGAAGGGTCATCTGGTGGCTTTTATCTATTGGGCAGAAGTGCAAGAAGTAGAGGAGAATGATGGTGACTACAAAGTTACTGTTCAGGATCTCGATCGCGATACAGCCTTTGCTGTGTCGGGAAATGAGCTGATCGGTGCGTCGATGTCTGCAGACATCTACAACGAAGAGGTTCGCGCGAACCAGTCCGATGTGATCTTGGCTATGATGAAGTTGTATAACACGCCGTTTACAGTCTGCTTTGATAAAAAAGATGGGACAGAACGAACGATTCGAGGTCGGCTGATTGAGCCCGATGGTTTACGTGGACGTAGCAAGGTCGAAGAACTGATAGACGCAGACGGTAAGCCTGTACCCACAGAGAAACGGTTCAAACAAGTGGACCACCGGACGATCAAGTGGTTGATCGCAAACGGTGTTAAGTACATCGTTCGCTAAAATCTGAGATTTTGCACGATTCGGTTGTCATGAGAGGAGGTGTATCTCTCTGTCTGTGACAGTTGTGATGAACCACTTCTTGTTTCATGGAAAATCGCTCCCTCTCTTCCCCTCCTTGTGTGTAAGTTTCTTCCTTGATACAAGTGTGGATCGTGGAATCACTATAGTAAGAAGGGAGAATCATAATGTCGATGATAGGCTGGTTTACAGGCAAAGGCCCCAGTGGGTTTGGTTATAACAGTACGTCTGATGACGTGACGGAAGGGCTTGATCTCTCAGGGAAAACTTATCTTCTCACGGGATGCAACTCTGGTATTGGGCTGGATACGCTTCGTGTGTTAAGTGCCCGTGGTGCTCATGTCATTGCGGCTGCTCGCAGTGAGGAGAAGGCTGCCCACGCTTTGGAGAGTGTCTCTGCAAAGGAAGGGACACCTGTGGTTTGTGAGTTATCGGAGCCTGACTCTGTAAGACAATGCGTGGAGACGGTCAAAGGTTTGGGGCGAACTTTGGATGCCATGATCTGTAACGCTGGAGTGATGGCCTACCCCAAGTTAACCCTCAAGCATGGCTATGAAATTCAGTTCTTTACTAATCATATCGGGCACTTTATTCTAGTCACAGGTCTTCTCGACTTGCTTGCGGATGACGGTCGTGTGGTGATGGTCAGCAGTGAAGGCCATAGGATGACTCCGAAAGGTGGCATCGCCTTTGATAACTTAAATGGTGAAAAAGGCTACTCTTCCTGGAAAAATTATGGTCAATCCAAACTAGCTAATATCTTGTTTGCCAAACAGTTGACCAAGATGTTTGAGGGCACTCAAAAGACTGCCAATGCCTTGCACCCTGGTGTGATTCATACCAATCTCGGGCGTCATATGAATGGTGTGATGCAGACAGCGTTTTCGATGATAAAGGGTGTCTTTACCAAAAGTATCCCCCAAGGTGCCGCCACCACATGCTATGTGGCGACGAATCCAAACCTCGCAGGGGTTTCTGGAGAATACTTTTTCAACTGTAACATCAAGAAACCCAGCAAGCATGCTCTTAACCCAGAGCTTGCACAGCAACTCTGGGACGCAAGTGAGGAAATCGTCGCTAAATTATGAGGCATGGATGCTAATGATTGTAAGACAACATAGGGCTCATTGTGATTCTTCCTTTCAAAAAGGTTGCGTTGCTGGAAAGGGGTGTGCTGGGATACGCTCGCACATTTTGTTGTTGGGATTCTTTCTTGGTCTTGGTCTATTTCCAGTGACTGTCTCTTATGCACATCCTATTCCTGTGGTTGATCAGAGTGACCTTGCTTTGGAAGGTTGGTTAAAGCGTCTGCGTCATAAAAAGGTCAGCGAACGTGTTCAGGCGGCGTTGCATTTGGGTAGTTTCCTTCGCAGAAGGACTGTCATTCAACAAGCTCTCCATGTCGCTCTCAAGGATCCTTCTATCCAGGTTCGCCATGAGGTGTCACATGCTCTTGCACATTTGGGAAAATATGCTATCCCGTCTGTCCCAACTTTGCTACAGATGATGTTTCACGATCCAAGTCTGCGTGTCCGCCAACGCATCGCTTTTAGCTTGAGCCAGATGGGAGACCGCTCTGCTCCAGTTCTTCGGGCGTTGGAGAAGGCCTTTCTTGTGGGCAATGCTGCGATGAAGATGTCGGTGTTGTTTTCTCTTGGACGACTACAGGCTGATAGTCCACAGGCTCTGCGTATTCTTGAACAATCGATTCATAAAAGTCGCCCGAAGGCTTTGAGACAGCGTGCTGTTGGAGCACTGGGGTCAATCGGGCGGCGCTCTGTAAAAGCCATTACTTTGCTACAACGTGTACTGAGAATGGCAGATGCAGATTTACGTTATCATGCTGCTGATGCTTTGCGTTACCTGGGACCGAAGGCCGAAAGGGCCTTACCCGTTCTTCTCTCGCGAATTCGGACCGATTCGGAGATTCGTGTTATGGCGATACGTGCGGTGGGAGCGGTCGGTGTGAGGGCTCTTTCTGCAGTACCATTGTTGCGTCAAATGTTGCATCACAAAGCCTGGCAAGTGAGAGAAGCAACAGCTCGTGCTCTTGGGAAGATAGGGCCAGCCGCTTTTCGTGCTGTATCTGCCTTAACTTGGGCTGTGCTTGACTCCCATCCCCTGGTTCGTGAGGCTGCCAGACAATCGTTGTTGCAAGCGATGGTGGTCATTCCAAAAGGCTTCTTTTGGATGGGGTGTACCAAGCAGACCGATCGTTATTGTCATCGTACTGAGCATCCAAGGCGACGTTTGTTTCTGAAGTCGTATCGAGTCGATAAAACAGAAGTTACACAGAAAGCTTATGCTGCTTGTGTTAAGGCTGAGCGATGTTCTCGTCCTGTGCGAGGCTTTAAACCCCGAGTAAAAGCGGAATATCCAGTGACGCATGTTACCTGGCAACAAGCCCACAAATTTTGTGCTTGGCTGGGTAAGCGGTTACCCACAGAGGCGGAGTGGGAGAAAGCAGCGCGAGGAGTTGATGGCCGACGGTATCCTTGGGGAGATGCGAAACCAACTTGTCAAGTCGCGAACTCTTCCCCTTCCTGTGGAAATAAAACGTTTCCAGTGGGCTCGTATCCGAAAGGGGCAAGTCCGTTTGGTGTTCTTGATATGACAGGTAATGTGGAGGAATGGGTTCAGGATTGGTTCAGGCCTTATCCCACAACATCAAGACTGGTGACTTCAACAATGAAGGGCAATGAACGTGTTGCTCGTGGCTGTGCATTCAATTATGACTTTTGGCACTGTCGTGCCACACATCGTTTTTATGCCAATCCCACAAATCACTCTCAGGTTTTGGGCTTTCGTTGTGCTGCCAGTCTCA
>JALTMC010000175.1 GCA_027005175.1 Myxococcales bacterium | reverse complement strand
GCTCTGTACCGACGGTCTCCACGGTGTTTTTACAAACGAAGAACTTCAACACCGTGTCCAACAAGTGGCCCAACGCTTAGACCCACAACAAGCACAGCAAGCTCTCCTGTCCTGGGGCTGCGACTTTCTTCTACAAGAAGCCTGTGATGCCGGCTCCAACGACAACATCTCATTACTTCTTATTCAGGTCTTACCCACCACAAATCAAACAGAAGAGAACTCACAACTCACAAATCCCGGCACTCCACTCACAAATCCCGGCACTCCACTCACAAATCCCGGCACTCCACTCACAAATCCCGGCACTCCACTCACAAATCACAAATCCCGGCACTCCACTCACAAATCACAAATCCCGGCACTCCACTCACAACTCACAAATCCCGGCACTCAGGTAATTCGAGCTGAGCCCCTCCCCCCTGTGGAGGAGCCCTCACAGTCTCACGTTGTGGCCTCGGTTCCCGGTGTTCAAGAGTTTACTCACGGACTTTCAAAAGAAGATCCTGTAACTGTAGCCAGCTCCGAACTCCCAGAGGTCGGTACTCCAACTCCTCGCACAGAAGGCATGACTCGCAACTCACAACCCCTGGCCCACGACTCCCAAAACAACGCCTCTTCCTCAGATCCCAAAGGGCCGACGAGCAGCACGGAACACCGAACACGGAACACGGAACACGGAACACGGAACACGGAACGCATTTTATACGTTGTGATTGGAGTCCTTGTTCTTCTTTTGATTGGGTTGTCGTTGTACAAGAGACGCCCGATAAGCTTGAACAAGCCGAAGCTTCCGAAAAAGAGGCAGAGTCTCCGGTGGAGGCCAGGGGTTTTGGTTGCGCCGTTTTGGTTACCCTTACCAAAGACAGCTCGCAAGCCGATGGTAGCTCGCCGGATTGCGGCCCTCCGAACCTTGTATCAGAGCTATAGTATCGCTCGTACGTTCTGGCAGTTTTCACCAGAGACACATCAACCGCTGTTGAAAGCGATGAGGAGTCCCAACCTGAGTTACAATCGGCTGCTTCACATTCTGGGAAAGATTCCTCTAGAGGAGCATCATTTTCAGGTTTGGGACAAAGCATTACAACACGCAATGCACCGGCTACTACAAGCCATTGCACCCAAGTATCAAAAGTACCTGGATGAAATGAACTCGTCTGTTCCCTTTCCTACAGTACAAACATCCCTGGCTTTGTCTAAGAAAGTTCAACGACAGTTTCGAAACAGATTAATCCAACGTTGGCGGCAACATGAAAAGATACTTCACTGGCAAAGCTGGCAATTTTCACTGGCAACCGAACGAATTCTTCTTTATTCTGGCAAGACAGCAAAGCGATCTCACCTGAAACGTTGTCAGAAAGCTCTGCGTCAAGCACACCAGCTCTTACAAAAGAAGGAGCCACAACACAGACTGCTGCCTATACTTCACAATCGAATCCAACTGTATGAGGCACTGTTAAAGAAACTCAAAGACAGATAGCAAAGCTCCCCACCAATCATTGGTAACAAGCAAAGGACGACTCATGACCCGTCATAGATAGCAAAGCTCCCCACCAATCATTGGTAACAAGCAAAAGACGACTCATGACCCGTCATAAGGTGGTATCAAGGGAAGAATGGCTCGAAGCGCGACGTGAACATCTCGCACAAGAGACTGTGGATCATTTTTCGACATGCTCTCCCCTGTTTCCACAGCAGGAAAAGCCTTGCTCCAAAGCCAGCCCCACAGCTTTGTGTAACAAAGCGATCGACTCCACAACCGACTCACGTTTTTCTTCTGGAATATGAGAGAGGACCACCCCGACACCATTTTCTGTAAGTTCCCGTAGATGTTCAGCTCTGGTCTTTCCTGTTGGAGTTAAACGAATCATGACCTTCCGACGATCACCTTCCGCTTGAACGCGATCCACCCACTTTTTTCGCACCAACCCATCCAGTAAGCGAGTCATAGCACTGGGTGAAACTCCAGCAAAGGCCGCAAGGTCTGTCACTTTTCGCTCTCCGTGAAGAAGCTCTTGTAACACCACACATTGTGGTACAGTAACATCACCACAGCAAACCTGATCCTTCTCCATAAGGCCCACAAGACGAACCATTTGCAACAACTCGTGAGTTAGTTTGCGCATGGCTTTGTTCCGCTAATTTTATAACTCCACAAACTCTTTGCTGCTCTCTCTAGCTTCTCACGGCCTACAGCTTTGATAGCATCTTCCACAAGAGGATCACCCGTGGTGGCAAACAAAACTTCAGCAGAGGCACGAGTCCAGGTGATGTCTTCAAAACCTGCATCCCGCAGCTTACCAAGATAGTCATCGGCCAATAACGCGCCACTCACACAACCAATATAACCCGAAGCCAACTCCAAAATCTCTGGGTCTAGTTCCTCCGATAATGCGATATCACTGATCGCTAGCCGTCCACCAGGCTTAAGAACACGGTATGCCTCCTGGAATACAGCGTCTTTATCAGGGCTCAAGTTGATGACACAGTTGGAGATAATAACATCCACACTCTCATCCACCACGGGCATCTTTTCAATGAGACCTTCCCGAAACTCCACATAACCCGCCATGTCAGCTTTGACTGCATTGGCTCTCGCACGAGCCAGCATCTCAGGTGTCATATCAATACCAATCACGCGACCTGTCTCTCCCACCTGCCGAGCCGCCAAGAATGCATCAAAGCCAGCACCTGATCCCAGATCCAAAACAACCTCTCCAGGCTGAAGCGCCGCAATCGCCGAAGGATTACCACAGCCCAAACCAAGATTAGCACCCTCTGGCACTGCACCTAACTCATCCTCATCATAACCAATCGATTTCGCATAATCCCACTCCGCACCCACACCACAACAACTCGAAACACCTGAACTCTCTCGCTGTGCAATCTGAGCATACCCCTCCCTCACCATCTCTCGCACCTCATCCGCACCCTCCGGCACAACCTGATGTGACTCCCCACCACAACATCCATGACCCGTAACTTCTTCTGCTTCTCTTGTCATCTCATTCTCCTTACTTGTTTGTATAATATAAAAATTGCAAACATAAATATTTGCATAATGCAAGCATTGTCACAGAGGAATAGAATGTCAAGAGAGAAAGTGAAAAAACTCTGTGTTCTACATCTCTTTTAATGTTTGGAGGAGGACACTTTCTTTGGGACGGTCAGGCACGCTTTTTCCGATGTGTTGGTAGACAACACGGCCTTTGGAGTTCACGATAAATGTGGCAGGGCGGGCGTGTGTGCGTGAGCCTTCCTGAAGATGTAGCTGACGTACGATCTGCAGCGGCACGCGATAAACAGGAAAAGTAAGTTCAAGTCGTTTGGCAAGTTTTTTGAGTTCCCAGGGGGTATCCACAGAGAGTGCCACAACAGTGGCCCCTGCTTTTGTGAACTTTGGGAGATACATCTGCAATCGGCTCAACTGAGCCCGGCAATACGGTCACCAATGCCCACGAATGAAGACAACAACCGTTTTTTTTGCCCAGGGTTTCCCAAGAAAGACAACCTTTTCATTGTACTTTTGCACCCCCATCACAGGTAATGTCTTGAGTTTTCGAACCGGAGGCCAGCTACGACAAGCTGTCCATGTCATCATAGCGAGGAGGAGAAGAAGGAGTCGTGAGTCATGGATTGCGGTGCCCAACTCAAAAGGAGGATATATTCGAGAGTTGCGGGTGACAGACTGCGGATAAAAAGGCATGATTGGAAAGTCCTGTATAAGCTTGAAGTGGAGATCTCAGCTCCAAGATCCTACAGAACAAAGCGAGTTGTCAACGATCGTTCCATCGTACCACATAAACTGTAGGGTACGACCCCCATGTTAGCCCACATGATTCAACAAGCGGTGCAGACCAATGATAGACACATGCTCTGAACTCCCTCATGGAGGTGGTGGTGCGTAGCGTTGAAGAGGCTGTCACCAGCGTTTCAAGTGTGCGCTGAGTTGGACCCCTCATGGAGGAGGTGGTGCGTAGCGTTGAAGAGGTTTGCGTGGGTGTTTGCGGAGAGGCCGGGGGTACCAGCGACGACAGGGGCACCAACGCGTACAGATACGGCTGCGTCGAAATCCGGCGCAGTTGTTGTAGCGCAAGGTGAGGCGGTAGGAGGGGTAGGATGTAAGACGTACAAAAGAAGTGTAAGTGGCGGGAGCATAGCGGCGACCACCGTATGCGGTGCCAATGTTGGGTTGATTTGTGGGACGTGGGATCCAGTGACGACGGTAGTGTCGGTGGTGGGGTCGGGCGACACCGTCGGAAGATTTTCGAGCCGCCTTACCAGCAGTGGAGGGGCGTTGGCCTAGAGAGCGCATTTGAGATTCTTTGGAGCGACTGTATCTACGAGACTTTCGGTTGTACTTCAAGTACATGGGTCGCCTGGGAATCCAAGCGATATGTCTGCGTTCGCGAAAGAGAGCAACATGGATCCGTCCGACGCGGTACCAGGAGTCACCCATACGAGCGGCGTAGGAACCCCCGACGGAGGTAAAGCGGAAGGACGCGACATGGCTTTTGCTGGTGCGAAAGCCACTGATATTCACATATCGATAGGGGTTCAAGATATAGCCACGCCGGTGATAACCGGAGCTTTTTTCGCCAGTGATAACATCGCGCCCATCGACAGAGACCACTGTTTCGAGCCGCTGGCGGGTTCGGTTTTTAACATAGATGGAGTAGCGTAGCCCACGTTGCCCTAGGACATAGTAGCTGCCTCGATAACGAAAGCTCGGCAGGGTTCGATGCCCAGAACGCAGAGAGATTTGAACAGGCCCCAGAGTGATTCCACTTCCTCCGTAGGCGAGATAGGAATGGGCAGACGGGGAACTGGCAGGTATTGTAGCTGTGATAGTCAAGCCCAAAGCCAGTAGAAAGATACGTAAACCTATTGACATAACCGCTCTCCCTGTGGTTAGAAAGGCACCCACATTGAAAGATATGTGGAACATTACTTGGCCTAAACGCACATCTGCGTTTGACGATCTACTTTTTTTCTGCGTCTACTGATAGAATAGGTTACATTCTTTTGTAGCTTTTGTTGATATAGGTATCCAACATGTCCGATTCATCGAAGATTCCCCAAGAAAACCCAAAAACACGCCCTCCCAAAGAAAGGACGGACATCCGTAAGATCCGAGAAGGCACACAGGCTTTTGGGGAGGGGCCTCGGGTACAGATCACATATCTGTATGGAGTCTTTGGTGAAACGGATGGGTTAGCAACAGAGGAAGCAACCCAGGCTCTGCGCAAAGAGTTGATGGGTCGGATCCGTCTCGTCATTACGGAGACGGGTGGTACATTTGGGGATCTGGGTCGAGGGCGATGGAGCGCAACCTTAGGTGCAGATGAGCCTACAGAAGAAGATCCATTGATGGCGGTAACCATAGGTTTGAAGCTTATGCGCCTCGCGGCATTGTCGCGCAAGTCGCCGCCACTGCGTATGGTCACTGTGACAGGTCGAGTGTCCCAGCGAAGCCTGACACGTGTCCCATTGATCGACCCCAACAACGGAACATTGACAGGTGGTCACGAGTTGCTCCGACTGGCACGCAAGATCGTCCGTGAATGTGAACCAGGGATGTTGTGTGCTGACGGTCTGACGTACCAGATGATTCGCGACACTCACTTTTGTCATCGCCTGACCGATCTTCCAGGAGCCCTTGCCAACATCCCCATCTATGAAGTTCACAGTGCAGCGGGTAGCACAAACATCACTTACGATGCACCTCTGTGTGGGCGCAGTGAAGAGATCGAACGCCTCAAGAAAGTACTCGCTCGGGTTCGCAAAGGAGATGGTCCTGTCTTTTTTACGATCACTGGTGATTTAGGTATGGGTAAGTCCAGGCTGGCTCGTGCCTTTGTCAGCAAAGTGGAAGAAAACACTCTGGTCTTTCGCAACCCACGAGAACGACGACGTATCGACCGCTGGCGTAGAATTCCCTACTCTTATTTTGGGGAGATCCTTCGCTCCTTCTTTGCGATCTATGAAAACGAAGAGATGCAACAGAGTCGGGAGAAGCTGGTTTCAGGGCTAGCGAACCTGATCTCCGCTGAGGACAATGCGGAGCTATCCAAAGAGACTGCACGTTATTTGGGCCTCTTGTGCCAGGTCTATTTCCCCGAGGACCCGGACCGGGAAGAAGAAGATCCGGCACATATGGAGAGTCGCGCGTTTGCTGCTCTGAGTCAATACCTGGAGTTGGCGTCTCGCAACAAGCCCATCCTCTTTGTGCTGGAAGATCTGTATTCAGCTGACAGTTCCTCACTTCGACTGCTCAAACATCTCACAGCGTACCTGGAACCCGCACGTATTTTGTTCCTGTGCGTCTCGCGTATCGACCTGTTGACAGAGCTAGAGCAAGAGGCTGAACTTCATATTCCCGGCGAGAGACTGCTCCTGCAGCCCCTCAGCACCGATGCGGCTCGTCGGATGATTATTCAGCTCTTACCGGAAGATTTGGAGTTTCCCGAATCCTTGTGTGATCGTATTTTGCGGATCGCCGATGGCAACCCCTTTTTCTTGCGCGAAAGTCTACGTGATCTGGCAGAGCAAGGTTTGTTTGAGGCTTTAGAACAAGGTGACCTTGAGAAACTAGAGATCCCTCAAAACATCGAAGGGATCTTGCAAGCTCGCATCTCTCGGCTCTCTCTGGAAGAGCGCGACATCCTGCAAAAAGCGGCGGTGTTTGGTAAAAGCTTTTGGCGTGGTGGGGTGGAGATGCTCTACCGTCAGGAGGTCGATCTCAAGCCGGGCTGGCGTCTGGAAGAAGGCGGAATCACCGACCGCGACGACGATCTCGAACAGATCCTGGAGACCCTGGTTCACAAGGGGGTTTTGCAATACCAAAGTGACTCCGATTTTGAAGGTGAGATCCAATACAATTTCATGCCCAGCCTCATGTACGAGATCGCCTACCAGGAGATCCCTGATGAGTTGCGG
>JALTMC010000174.1 GCA_027005175.1 Myxococcales bacterium | reverse complement strand
ATCCGGACTTCGTCTTGTAGATTCTACCAAGCCCGCGATCGGGAGGGGGTTTCCATGCCCACAACATAAAAGTTGTTTTTCTGATAAGACAACAAGGAGAATGTGATGACAAGGTCCTGGAAACGTTGGGGCTTGCTGGGCCTATTCCTTACGCTGGGTCTGATTTACAGCCCCTCGCTCCAATTTCAACGATTCGTCTATGATGGCGGTCGCCTACTCAAAAGACAACCTGTGGTGAAAGGCCCCTGGTCTCTCCATCGAATATTAACCACAGACTACTGGGGACGACCACGCCACAAATCCATCGGTTCCTATCGGCCTTTTGCGGTCGCAGACCTGTGGTTGGAGTACCATCTCTTTGGCCCCAACCCCACTCCCTTTGCCATCACCCAAATCCTATGGATGCTTGGAGTATGTCTTGGTGTCGTTGCTTTTGCACGCTTGCTAAGCTTCTCTATGTTGGTGGCATGGATGGCCGGTCTCCTCTTTGCAGTCCACCCTGTACACACAGAGATCGTTGCCTCTATCGCAGGACGTGCCGACCTCCTGATGGCCTTTCTCTTTCTCCTAAGTCTCTGGCTTCATCGAAGCACACACCCCCTCGCCGGCCCATTCAACCTGCTCATTGTCTTTCTAGGATTGTGCAGCAAAGAGCTGTTTGTGATCTTTCCTGCCGCAGCCATGTTACTTGACCTTCACCTTCCCATAAAAACAGAGACCTCCGCTTCCACCCCTCTGGCTCCAACAAAGATCCCATCCAGAACAGAGAGAGCAACCTCAACAGAGACTCTCTCAACTGTAGACGAAACTTCTCCCTCACAAAAAGAACCGCGACCAACTTATGATGCCGCAAGCCAACCCAAGATGGCCAACGACCAAGACGAAACCCCTCCCTCACAAAAAGAACGGCAACCAACTCTACTCTATACGCTCAAACATCTACCGTGGTTACAATACACTTTGTATGGAATCGTGACTGTTCTCTTTCTCTGGATGCGATATCGTATGCTCGGAAGCTTCTTTACGAAGTTCCCACATGGCTCACACGACAACCCCTTAATGGCAGCAAGTTGGGGAACCAAGCTGCTCAACGCGCCCATGTTGCTTTGGAGATATTTCGAACTGCTGGTGATGCCCATCAGCCTATCTCCCGACAGGACCTACAACGCTGTCCCACTCCTCACCTCTCCACTGACTTGGCGTTTTGGAGCAGGTCTCACTCTACTGTTCGGACTCGCTTTTCTCTGGTTCCAATCTTCCTCCAGAACTCGCCTGTTAATCGCCCTTGGGTTCCTTGCTTATCTCCCCATCTCCAACACCGTCGTCACAGGCCCAATCATCATGGCAGACCGCTGGCTCTTTCTTGTGTCTGTTCCATTTTGTATCGGACTTGCAGCATCACTCCGCTTCTTTCTCCAGAACTATGAAAAAGTACGCACTCTGTGGGTCACACTCTATGTCGTGATTGTACTCTCCTGGTCTGCCATCACCTACGATTATACAAGCCAATGGAGTTCCCACCTCACCCTGTTTGCCTACGCTTCACAGAATACTCCCAACAGCGTAAAAGCAAGGTATATCTACGCATCAGAACTATTAAGACGAAGGAAGCCAAAGCAAGCAATGGCGGAGTTTCAGGCAGCACTTCGCATCAAACCAACTTTTACACTCGCTCACTTTGGAATCGCCAAAGCCCACGAACAAATGGGACAACTCAAACAAGCGGAACAGACGCTGCGAGATGAAGTCCTACGCCTGGGCAAACGCTCACCCAATGCACGCATCCGACTCATCCTATTTCTACGTCGTCAACGACGCTTCAAAGAAGCACAACATATCAACATGACCATCCAACAAGACTTTCCTCACTGGCTCCGGATGATGCAGCAAAAATACAAAAGAGGATCCCGTATAAGCCGTTGACAACTGGGAATAAAAGGTTGGAGCCAACAACACTGGTGTTCTTGATGGGCCAATCGACGCGCCCGTTGTTGACAATTGGGAGTAAAAGGTTGGAGTTGATGGTTGGCGGGCTAAGCGATTCGAACGATGGAGCTGAGTTGTTGAAGATGAGAGAGAACGAGTTTGTTGGTGGGTCTGGCAAGCACAAGCCACTGAAAGAGAACAAAAGCCAGGTGGTGTTCATCCAGCATAAACAAGCGAACAGCACAGTCATAGAGACGCTCGAACAATCCGTCGATCAGAGAGATGGTGTCAACCGAGAGGACAGATTCAACAGCGAAAGCTTGTAGGAACTGTCGCAACAGAGAGCGTAGTTGGCGTTCAAACATCTCCGGATCGGAGATCATCTCCATACGTGCGAAGGAGTACTGCAACATGGCGTTGGGATTAAGCCAGTCATCGGAAGCTCCGACGGGAGACTCATGAACGGACTCCCAATCATCCTCCCAAGCATTCCACTCACTTGATGAGATATCAGATTGAAAAGGAAACTCACTTGTTAGTGTACCAATCGCGTCTTCGCTATCAGGAGCCCTGTCGAGTTCATGTACAAACTTTTGGATAGCCCAGGAAGAGAGGGTCTCTTTTGGCAATAACGTTCCGATATCTTCGGGTCGCAAACGAACTTTCGGATACTCTGCTGTATCGTTAGAAACCCGCCTGTGAAATCTGCGTCGAGACGCGAGTTGAGTCGGGGTTTTCCGAGGATTTTTATGTTGGGACATACACTATTTCTCCCACGATTCATACGAACAAATGGAAAAGACTTACAGGTATACATAGAGTCCATTTCATCCGACCGACAATATAGGGCGCAAAAGCACCACAGGTCGTACAAAAAATGCACCCTCAACGACAGACGTATTTATGATGACACGACAAACAGACGACACCTCAAACTACTCTTTGAGAGAGTCATCGTTTCCCCACCCACCTACTTAGTCGAAAGAGGGGTTGGTTTTATTCAATTCGTCTGAAAAAAAATTCATGATGGTGGAGCATGTTTTCCGCCACGGATCCGCCAGTCAAGGCGACTATAACGATTTCGGACCTGTGCATTTTGTACAGCAATGTGCAACGCTTTTTCCGTCCCAACCAATACAACAAGACGTTTTCCACGCGTTAATCCGGTGTACAAGAGGTTGCGTTGCAGCATCATATAATGTTGGGTCATCACGGGCATGACAACGGCAGCATATTCACTTCCCTGACTCTTGTGAACACTGAGAGCGTAGGCCAGCCTCAGATCATCGAGGTCTGAACGCTCATAATCGATCACTCGTTCGTCGAAACGTATCTTCATCGTAAACTCTTCAGCGTCAAGAGCTTCGATCCAACCGACATCACCATTAAACACATCTTTATCATAGTCATTTCTGGTTTGCAGGACCCTGTCCCCCACATAAAACAATGTACTACCAAAGCGCAAAGATGACTTGTTTGCGTTGAGTTTTTCCTGAAGTAGGTCGTTGAGGTTCTGGACACCGATCTGGCCTCGATGCATTGGGGAAAGGACCTGAATATCCGTCAAAGCATCAAGCCCAAAACGCTTGGGGATGCGATGAGTGACCATCTCCACCACAATGGAGGCTGCTTTACCAGGGTCATCACAGGGAACAAAATAAAAGTCGAGGAGTTGATCGTTGAGAGGTTTTGGAAAAGCTGGCATTTTTCCACAATTAATGCGGTGGGCATTTTCGACAATCAAGCCTCCATCGACCTGACGAAAGATCTCCTTCAAGCGAGTGACGGGCAAGCACTCACATGTGATCAGATCGGAGAGGACCTGCCCAGGTCCGACAGAGGGGAGTTGATCCGCGTCGCCGACCAAAAGCAAACGAGAGCCATAAGGGATGGCTCGAACGAGCGCGTAAAACAAATAGATATCAATCATCGAAGCTTCGTCAACAATCACCAGGTCCCCAACCAAGGGGCGCTCTTGATTCCGCTGGTAAGAGCCATCACGAGGAGAAAACTCCAACAGTCGATGAAGTGTTTTGGAGCCCAACCCCGTAGCCTCTTGCATTCGCTTGGCCGCACGCCCTGTGGGAGCAGCCAACACCACCTCCAGACCTTGTTCGTGCGAGATCTCACAGATCGCCCGTACAATCGTTGTTTTTCCCGTACCAGGTCCGCCTGTTATCACAGAGATCGGAGCACAAAGGCCCATGGTGATCGCTTCCTTTTGTGAAGCAGCGAGTCGGATACCTGACTCCAGTTGAAATCGCTCAAGACGCTCGGTCAACTTGGGCGGCTCAGGGCGCCCCTTTTGTTTGAGCAAAGCTCTCACATCACGAGCAGCTCCACGTTCACAGTTGGCCAGAACGGATCGATATACGATTGTGGTGTCATCCTCAAGAGTCTCAATCACCAGCTCGCCTTCGCGATCCAGCGCGTATACGGCATCTTCCAGACGAGTGGGCTGAATCGCTAAACTCTCTGTAAGCACCCCCAACAATTCATGCAATGGCATATACAAATGGCCTTGCTCTCCTCCTCTTCCCAGATGAAAGAGAACAGCAGCGCGGGCACGCTCCATGCTGTCGGGAGGAACACCGAGAGATTGTGCGATCGCGTCAGCCGTTTTAAATCCAATCCCTCTGATCTCCGTAGCCAGTCGATAGGGGTTGGCTCGCAAGATGGATATCGCATCACGCCCATACTCTCGCACGATCCGCAGTGCCTGATTTTGTGTAATATCGTGCCCTCGCAAAAACACCATCACCTCTTGGAGAGCGCGATGCCGATCCCAAGACTGCTTAATATCCCCCACCCGCCTCTTCGAGATCCCCTTCACCTCAACCAAACGTTCGGGCTCTTCCTCAATGATCCGCAAGGTCTCCAAACCAAAATAAGTCACCATGCGTTCAGCCAACTTCGGCCCAATTCCCCGCACCATCGAAGTGAGATACCGCTGGATTCCAAGTATCGTTGTCGGACTACGCCGCTCATACGCCTGGACCTTAAACTGTTGCCCATACTGGGCATGCCGCGCCCAATAGCCATGCATCTGAAGCTCTTCACCGATTTGTGGATCCAAGAAACTGCCCACAACTGTGATAGGGAGAGAACTCCCATCCACTTTAATGCGAAGGACTTTGTAGTCACTGTCGGGGTGTTCGTACGTGATGCGCTCCACCGAGCCTCGCACAATCTCACGCCCCGATGTTGAAGAAGAATGATTTTCCATCGGCCTAGTATTCAGTTACTCCTCTTTTTTCGACACAACAAATACAATATCACAACATGAAGAATAGAGGCCATCCTGTCATATCCTGACATGCTTGACCCAGAACACATCTGACGATAGCATGAATCGAGGGTCATGGGTTGTGACGTTGCGACCCAGAGCGGATGTCTTTTGCGAGCAAACATCCCCGGTGAACGAGTTTCTTTCAAGTTGCAAAAGAAAAAATGAATCGGCTCATGTCTACGAACTTAATAAGGAGGTCACTCTCGTGTTTCGAATGGTATGTTTTGGATTGGTTCTGTGGTGTTTTGTGCTCTCCCTGACAACGAGCTGTGGCAACCCTACCGCCACAAAAGAAGCAACCTCTGACGCATCACAACACGATGTCGCGACCTCACAAGAAGCGAGTTCAGAGCCTACCATCGAACCCGACATATCCCCCGAGAAGACGGGAATTCCCGAGGAGAATAAAACGGAGGCCATTCCGGAAGAGCCTCAGCAACCTTGTTTCTATGATCAGCCTCCAGGCAAGAACCCCCAGCCCAATTACAAACAATACAATCCCACGATAGGAAAGCATTGTGATGGAACAAACCATCAAAAGATCACGAAGATAGAACAAGTGGTCTTTGTTGGTGACTCCATCACCAAAGGAACTCCCCCCACACCGGAAGCTCGTTACTTCAGAAACTCATTGACAGTTCAGTTAAAAAAGAAATTTGGCAACAACATCACCATCAAAAACTGCTCCAAGTGGGGAGCGCGTAACGATGACTTATTACTTAAGCCCCAAAAGCAATTACAAACTTGTCTTCCCAATCCAATAGAAAAGAAGCGAACTCTGGTCATTTTTACATCCGGTGGCAATGATATGCAAAGCTACGCCAAAAGTGCTCAGAAAGGGGTGAGTCTGACCAAGATCCTGGAAAAAGTAAAACAAAGCACAAAGCTACTGCGCGATGCGGTCGAGTGGGTCAAAGACCCCAAGCGATTCCCCAACGGCTCCTTTGTTGTGTTTGGAAACATCTATGAATTTACAGACGGTACGGGCGATGTCGCAAGTTGCAAAGCCTCTAAA
Organism: Myxococcales bacterium; assembly: GCA_027005175.1. Classification (GTDB taxonomy): domain Bacteria; phylum Myxococcota_C; class UBA6777; order UBA6777; family UBA6777; genus M3003. The sequence goes on along the minus strand of JALTMC010000174.1, from coordinate 712 downwards.
GCAGTCGGTTTGGACAAACCCTGGCCCGAAGGACGCTCTGTCTATGTTGCCATCAACGAAGCCTATATGAAAATAGCTGTCGAGACAAAGTCCGACATCTTCTTCCTGCTCGAACGATTCTGTGGACATGGCTTTCACTACCAAGACAAATCCACAGAATGCTACCTACCCAACGCAAAACGATGGTTCGACTTCACATGCATTCACCCAAACCCCGATGGACACGACCAAATCACCAAGATGATCATGAATATCATCAACGAATAAAGAAATGACAATCTCTACAAGTAAGTGTTCCTTTTGATACACGGTTCATGTGGATAGGAAAGGTTCGGTTTTCCCGAAGGTTCAGACTGCAAGTCAGTGCCCCTCTTGATACACCGTTGTGGACTTCAAACTATTTTAAGGGGGGTCGGAAATCTTTGATTGTGGTGGAATAGCTGGGATACCGGACACGCGAGAGAGAGGCGGCCATCGGGGCATCAACGCGAACTTTCAGCGTGTAGTTGGTGGGTTTCATGCGAATCACAGCCCGGTAACTGGGGAATCCGTCATAAACAGGCTTCAGGTACTTTTGAAACTCATAGTTGCCACCTTTTTTGGTGACCCAAGCATAGAAGAATTGGATACGAGCGTTGGGAACGAGAAGCCCGGTCTTTTTATCTTGGATCAATGACACAACCTGTGTGTTAAAGAAAGCTTTGGGTTTCTT
>JALTMC010000173.1:14032-23860 GCA_027005175.1 Myxococcales bacterium | reverse complement strand
CAAAAAGTGATGTTGGCTTTATTCCGTGCGAATCTGAAGGGAAATGCACTTCAAAAAGAGAAGGTTCGAGCTGCGTTAATGAAAGCTTTAGAGGGAACAGAGGCAGGGAAGGACAAACAAAGCATCAAATATGCGGTGAGATCATTGATATCGATGGCACAACGTTTGCGAAAAAACCAACAGCTGACGGCGCTCCAACAAAGTCTCTTTCGAATGCTGAGCACCACACCGCAGTGGGCCAGGGTTGCAGCCTCCCGACTCCGTGCAGGCGGGAGTCACACTACCAGGGCTCGTATGGCGTCGCTACGCGGAGAGCTTTTGGAATTACACAACCCACACTGGTACAGAATGGACAAAGGAAAACAGCGGCTGAAAGTCACACACACAGGCCTACATCAACTCTTGATCAACCTGGCTCAAGATACCGTAAAATACAGTAGCCAAACAGCCTGGATGTTGCTATTGGCATCGTTCTTGGCTTGTTGGATCATGCTCGGCTCGTTGGGTGCCGCTTGGCAGGTGTGGCTACCACTCCCTTTGACATGGCTCGCAATGCTTGGCTTACTCGGGTGGCAAGAAGTTCCCCTCGACTTGATTGTCGTCTTCTTTCTGCTCTTCTTATCAGGCTTTACAATCTTTCCATCACTCTATCTATACACCGAGAACAAAAGCCCTACACCTGGAGCGATCTCCCACAGACAACAACTCAGTCGTATGGCACTATGGATTTCTTTGCCTGCCACACCTCTTCTCTTAACAGCACTTCCACCCTTGCAGCATGTCGGCTTACTTCTCATTGTTGGCCCCTGGCTTGCTCTCTTGGCCTGCCTCACCTGCCAACCCCAAAAGCCCTAAAAAAAAAGACTCTACTGGCAAAGAAAAGTGACGCTCTGACAGAGAGAACCGAGTGAACCCAACCCAATACCTTGTGGTTTCGAAGTGCTCAACCTATTTACAGTAGGTTCTACCTCTCAGAACAACGGTTCAGACCCAATGCCTTGTGGCTTCGAAGTGCTCAACAACTCAATCAATCACTGTTTTAAGCATATCAGTCAAAACATTCAAAAACTCTTTGTCGATGTGCATCGAGGAGGCCATCCCCAGCACGACCTCACCCTGTGAGGAAGAGAAGCGGTGACCATGAAAAACAATGTCCTCCACTTCCTCTTCTTTCCAGCCTGAGATAGGCTCTTGAAGAAAGGAAAGAAGCTCATCTTCTGTATTCCAACCTGCAACCACCTCATGGTCTTTATCCAGTACAACCAAAGACTCGCAGTCTGTAAAGGATGATAACCACTCTAAAAAACAATGGACACGTCTGTCTCGCTGACTTAACTGCCAGGACACAGGAAGCTCACGTTGCTTAACCCAACCTTCTAAGACCGTAATCGCGTCAACCATCCTGGGTTGTTCTTTTTGCTGCATCGTGTTTTGTAGATAACTCATAGTAAGGGTCCTTCGTCTCGGTGGTACATCCAGTTCGACTTGTGGAAGCTCATTCCAAGCTTTCGCGAATCTCCCCTTCGCAAGCTCCGTTCCGAAATTTCCAATTCTCCCAATCAACGCAAGGTGACAGTTCCTTGTGATCTATTGAACCTTTTTCAAATCAAACTTTACCTTCGAACTAAAGTACGAAGCAAAGCACAGATTTTCATGAAATAACATTCGAGGCCAGTGTTACCTTAGCTATACACTCTTTCAAAAGATGTAAAGCTCCGAGAAAAGGAACAGTGATTGAGATCATATGGGGGGATCGATCGGAGGACAGGCCCCCCCCCACTTACAGGAAGACATACCCGACGAAAGTCGTCTCATATCGTAGATTTAAAGGCCATAAAAAGACCGGTAAAGGTAGATTATTTATCGTTTTCAGAAGAGGTCGAAAGGGAGGCGGGCTGTCCATCATCAACTTCAAGCAAAGGCAACTGACTCTCACAGCTTATTTCCGTCTGATGAAATGACTTTTCCTGAAGCCGTTGCATGCTCTCTTGATAGCCCCTAACAATACCACCCCACGGCTTCCACCCTCGTTTTCGTTCACCTTTTTCAATGGGATAGCCCTGTTCAAGTTCCGAAACAGCTCGCGCAGAGTTGGGCTGCCATGTTGTAGGCAAACCAATGTTTTGGGTACTCGCATTTTCACGGGCCTGAACGTCTGGTACATAACTATCAATGCTTTGCGGTGTGGGAACTTGTTCGCGACATGGCTCCTCTACAGCAGTATTGTTTAATAAGACATGGTGATGTGAAGGAGGCTGGAGGCTACGCAAACGAGCCAACCCTGTGAGCTTTTCGGGCTTATCGGCAGCCTTTTTCAATCGGTCCAAACCCGTGAGTTTCTCTGACACATCCTCTTGAGATTCCAACTCTTGAGATTCCAGCTCTTGAAGTTTGGACTCAATCTCTTGAAGTTTGGACTCAATCTCTTGATGCATCAGTGTTTCATACGTTACACCGTCATGTTTCTCTTCCAACGCACTCAGTTCCTGAGGTGTAAAAATCGAGTATGTGACGTTATCGTCCTGAGAAGAGGAGCTACAGGAGAGCAGCTCCTCTACATTCTCTTGGCTCAACAAAGAAGCTGACAAGTCACTTCTCGTATCAACATGGGATATTGATGATTGACAAGCCCAGGCATCACCGTCATAACTTTCTTCCCAGATCAGAGACAAACTCGAATAGCCAGACTCCAACTCCAAACTTATGGGAAGACTGGCAGACGATTTAACACATGGTTTTTGCTTCTCTTGAGAGACCACCTCAAGCTTCTCCAGATTTTTATCATCTCCCATGACTTTTCCTCAACATGACCGATCTCTCGCAAGGAGAAGCTCGATCTCAATCGTCAAAATGAGTGAACCACGAAGGGCATCGCTTACTTTCAAAAGCTGCAAGACCATAAAAAAAAACCTCTACAATTACCATCACTTAAGCCTTCTCACATAAAAGGCAACAACCAAAAGCATCTGCTTTTGAAAAAGACCTGCCACGGAGAAAAGAGCGTATCTCTAACTCTTTGTTTCAATGACCTCTTCGATCTCCAACGACCATCTCTCTCTGAACCTTTACTCAAATGGTGAACCTCATTCCAACTCTTCGTTTCAATGACCTCTTAACGATCTTCAACGACCCTCTCTCTCTGAACCTTTACTCAACACTGTAAATAGTGAACCTCATTGTTGTTGAAAAAACATCGGAATTACACATTGATGAAAGATCTGGCAAAACTCCATTCACAAAAAAATGGAGAGATCCATAGCAACTTAAGTTACCACTCAGTGAAGCTATCTATACACTCCAACCTGCCAAACATTGGCTGATAGACTTCTGCATGGAAGTGAGCCCGAATGATTCACGAAACGTAGGCATACAACTCGCAAAGTCCGGCATAGGCAGCGTCATGCTTGGTACGCCATCCTCGACGGTACGCTGTAACGCCTGTGGGGTCGGAGCTGCACCTTCCTCGTATCGGCTCGTCCTTTCCTTCGTTTCACCTTCAGCAATCATTCATCTGGGCCAGCCATCCGCGATGGGCTAGCCAAAAAAAAGCTGTTATGATACAAAAGGACGTCTCTCAAAGACTGAATTTTCCCACAAAAAACCTTGAGATAGAACACGTTTCACGTTTTTGGGAGGAGAAGAAGAAAGAAAGAATGTGCAACAGCATGCAACATAGATTCAACATGTTGCGATGATATTGTAACAAAATGCAACATCGTGAATGGGGGGAGAAGGTCAACGCCCCCCACCCCCTCCGGCCTTCGTCCTGTCGATTCTGTCGGACCCGCGATCGGGAGGGGGTTTCCACGCCCACAACCTAAGAGGTTTTTTTCTGATGATACGAGCTATTGCAATAGGTTTACTCAGTGGTTGTTTGTTCTTTGCTGGGCAAGCATGGGGTGGCAAGGGCAAGAAGGCCAAGCCTGCCGTGCGCAAGGGCAAGGTCGCACCCAAAGAAAAGAGCATCCCCAAGAGTCAGTGGAGATCGTTACTAACGAAATTGGACCAAGCGGAGTCGCAAGGGACAGATCAGCGTGGTGCGATGAAGTTAATCTTGATTAACAAAGCTGGTGCGAAGCGATTGCGTAAGGCGATCTTCTTTCAGAAAGGAACGAATCGACGATTGGTACAGTTTAAGTCGCCTTCGAATATCGCGGGATTGAGTGTATTGATTCGGGGTGGGGACATACACCTTTATCTCCCTCAATTTCGTCGGATTCGTCGGATAGCTGCTCATGTCAAGAACCAGCCTTTTATGGGGACGGATCTGAGTTTTGACGATCTAGGTTCTCTACAGTACTCAAAAGGTTATGATGTGAGTGCAGCAGTCAAAATGGCCGATGGAGGTTACAAGCTCACGCTTAAGCCGAAAAAGGGAAGTGGCAAGGCATACAAGCATCTTGTGGTGCAAATGCGTAAGGACAATCTTTTGAGGAGTGTCACCTTTTTCAATCGCAAGGGTGTGAAGATCAAGCGCATGGAGCGTTCCCAGTTTAAGAAAGTAAAGAGATATCTGTTTCCACACAGGATGAAGGTTTGTGACTTGATAAAGCAGCATTGTACTGTGGTGCAGATGAGCCAAATTCAGATGGACACAGGAATCCGCTCCAAGTTTTTTACCCGTCGATATTTGAAGCGTGAGCTTGATTTGTAAGAGAGTCATGAGGCTTATCGCCCCCTACCAACCCCATCGCGCCTACCACTCATGTACCCGTACAAGTTGAATGCAGAGAAAGAGAGCAGTTGTTGAAGAACACGTGGCAAAGAAGAAAGAGTTTAGTTTGGTGTGTCTTATTATGTGCATTGTGGATGTTAGCAGGAGAAGCACAGGCAGGGAAATTTAAACTCAAGTGGAGTGGGGAAGTTGGCAGTAATCTCTTCATTGGATTACAACCTCCTACCGGCCTTATCAAACAAGACAACCTGGGAAATCTGTTTAATTATCGCAACACAAATAACGTTGGTTTTACGTTGCAACCACGGTTTGGCTCAAGCATGGCCGCCAAGGTGTTCATCGAGCTACGCAACTTAAACTTCTCCCCCTCGATGGCTTTATCAGACCAAACGGACTTCCGAACGAAGTCATCGGCAGAGTTAGAGAATTACAGGCAGGTTTTGCCTGTAAGCCTTCGGGTCAATGAGCTGTATATCGACTTTTTCAGTATCATTCCCAACGTAGATATACGGATAGGTCAACAAAGAATAGCCTGGGGAACAGCAACGGTCTTCAACCCGACTGACAACTTAAATCCGTATAACCTGGAAAATCCCGTGGACTTTCAGGGTAGGCTGGGAGTGCCATCCATCAAGGTTGATATCGCAGCAGGTGAACACATCACCATTTCTCTCATCAATGTATTTATGTTCACGCCCCCTGTGTTGCCGATCAGTCTGTTTCGTGAAGCCACAAGCATCGACACCTCAGTGCTGGTGCCCAAAGGGTTCGTTCTGGGTAAATTGGAGTCCACGGAACTGGTGCAACAACCTGCCTTTCACGTAAAAAACATGATGCCTGCCGCCAAGATCGCTGTCGACATCGAGGGGATAAACTTCTCTGTCAGCTACCTTTATGGCCGATTAACCATACCCGTACCCAGCCAGATTCCGGTGACACGAGTGAGTGTTTACAACGGAAAAGAAGACATTCTTATTCACAAAGACATGGGACTTACAGGCGCATTAAAGCTGGCTTCTTGTATCGCAACGGATCGCAAAGGTCCCCCTTGTAAGATCAACGCCACCGCGACCAATGTTCAACTCAAATTCCCTCGGGTCCACATTATCGGTGCCGACTTCTCCACATCATTGGGTGGTGTTGGAGTTTGGGCGGAGGCCGCTCTCATCATCCCCACCCAAGCTATCAGTGCTACGTTCCAACTGGATCCGTATTTTTTTACAGCCATGGGTCTGCTTTCCCCCAACCTAGAGAAGCAGATCAAAAAGCCCCTGGAGACCTTCAAAAACGCTCCATTCGTCAAGATTACCGCAGGTATTGATTATACATTTCCTGGAGGTTGGTACTTCAATCTTCAATACCTCTATGGATTCTTCAACGAGCAAAGCTATGATGAGCTGCACCATTACGGCATCCTCGCCTTTCGCAAAACATTCTTTCGAGAGAAGCTGCTGATCCAGGTAAGCACAGGCATCGAAGTGGACTCCCAACGCACACAAGCAGAAAAAGACGGTGATGGCAACGAGATTGGCCTAGCCTTTATTGTCAATCCAGAGATCCACTACAAACCTGTAGACTCTGCAACCATTGTTCTCGGGGGCATCCTCACCCGGGGTCATGCCGGTACCACCTTCAGCCTCTTTCAAGCTCTCACTCAAGTCTACCTTCGCGCCCAATTTACCTTTGGAGGTTAACGTCAACGACCCCACCCCATTTGCTTGATAAAGCCTACGGCTTCCCCCTTACGAGGCTGCCTGTGCAGTCGCGCTTCGCTCTCGCTGTAGATTCTACCAAGCCCGCGATCGGGAGGGGGTTTCCACGCCCACAACATAAGAGGTTTTTTTCTGATGACAGAGCAGGTAGTTCGTCCCGCACGACGGGATGACTTTTTTTGTACACCACCACTCCATGTGGTCTTGGTAGAGCCTGAAATCCCGGGAAATACAGGAAACGTAGCAAGGATGTGCTATGCCACAGGTAGCCAGCTTCATTTGGTGGAGCCATTGGGTTTTGAGATCACCAACAGTCGGCTGCGTCGAGCAGGACTGGATTACTGGGAGCACATCAATGTTCGGGTCTACCCATCCCTGGAAGATGTGATTGGTCCAGTGTTACCATTGGAACGCTGCTTCTTCTTCTCCACTCGCGCCACTCGACCCTGTTGGGAGATCCCCCTTCAACCAGGGGATGCATTGATTTTTGGAAAAGAGTCAAAGGGTTTGGGCCCCGAACGTGTGGAACAATACAAAAATCAACTCTACCATATCCCACTTGCCCCCGACACTGTTCGCTCTATCAACCTCTCAAACTCCGTAGCGATCGCACTCTTTGATGGATACCGTCGCATCGCAGGTATCGCCTAAATCTCACCCGACAAGGGCCGTTTCACGACCTCAATCCCACCCGACAAGGGCCATTTCGTGACCTCAATCCCACCCGACAAGGGCCATTTCGTGACCTCAATTCCACCCGACAAGGGCCATTTCGCGACCTCAGATGAAGACACCACTTTCCCTGCCGTTGACCGGTTGGAACAGGCGTGTTAAAAACAACATCGCGTCCCAGATAGGATCTACCCTATCATTGTAGTGTGGAGTAGATGTGGGATCTTCAATCGAACGCAAAGAAAAAACTTCATAGACCAGAGACCTAGCTGGTTCTGAGGAGGGGAGTTACTGGATGTCGATGCTGCCTCCAGAATGCAAAGTGCTGCCACAAGAAATACGCGAACAGCTTGAATTGTTGTACCAACAGTTCTTTTCAGCTTCGTATTGGACCGAAGGCAAGGGAAACCAAAACCGAGCGGATCGCTCACTGAAGAACTATCTCAAACGCTTGCAGTATTTTGGAGTATACGAAACAGAAGAGATCCAATGGATTACCGACTTGGAGTCTGCCAAAGCAGCACACCAGGCCAGTATTCGCAGTACAGTTTTAGACGAAAGTCGAGAGCTTGCATTCGAAAGCTTACAGAATACAGCCAGTTTGTATGGCCGCGACAAGGCTCTCAATGCTGTCCGCCAACATGTTCGCGCTCGTGTTCTCGGAATGCAGCACCTCTTCTTCAGCAGTTATGATTGTGCCAACGCAGCAGATGATGCTTCTTTGGCCTCCGCTTGGAAAGTCGTAAGCGATGTACAACTCGAACCTTCCCCCTTTGACCCTCTATTAAAAATTTGGGCCGAAGGGTTCTGGCCCATTGGACCTCTGGCTGGCAAATTTGTGGTGTACAACCCATCAAGCTCAGAACGCGAACAACGACGCATCAAAGCACAGGTTCATGCAGAGATGGAGGCCGCAACAGCTCCACCTGCCTCCGAGGCTTCCCCTGTCTCTACTGCACCCGAAGTACAACCCTCCTCACCCACCGCACCAAAGGGTTCACCTGTTGAGTCCTCCCTTGCACAAGAACCCAACTCTTCCTCGCCGCCACCCGACGCGCTGGTCTCTGCTCATGTCCAAATCGCTCAAGTCACATCCAAGATTCAAATCAATTCACCCGCAAACATCGACCCCAACCGGCAAACACTAGACTTTGCCTCCTCAGGATTTAAAGCAGACGACATCGCAAATGCAGCGGCAAAGCTCTCTGCAGCCCAAAATTCGGAGGTTTCAAAGCAAGCTTCCGACACAACCCAGGTGAAACCACACCAACAACCCACCACACAAGCAGAACCTCCACAAGCGCAGGAGAACATAACTGCACAGCCGATGACTCCTCAAGCCGTGACTGCACAACCGATGACTCCACAAGCCATGACTGCACAACCGATGACTCCACAAAATGCCATGGTACAGACACCTCAAACCCAACCTGTACCCATACAAGCCCAGCACATCAATACTGACATGGTTCCCGCTCAGGGCATGATACCTGCTCAGGACATGGTTCCTGCTCAGGGCATGATACCTGCTCAGGGCATGATACCTGCTCAGGGCATGGTTCCTGCTCAAGGCATGGTACTCCCTATGGCTCTGCCCCAAGAGCAAATGGTGTATCCAAGTCAGGTTCCTATGGGAGCAGCATCAGTACCCACCCCGGGATATCCAGTTCCTCCTATGACAACAGCCCAGATGGCCTCTTCACCCATGAATCCAAATCCGGTATCGCAAATAAACTCAGAGATGGATGATTGGGATGATCCTCTTGCGGCAAAACAAAGGGTCGCACGTTCACAGCCCAGATTGGGAATGTGGTTGTTTCTTTTTGTTCTCTTTGGAGGCGGTGGGTATGGTGGCTGGTATATGTACAACCAGTCCTCAGGTGTTTTGTTTGAAAAGGCTTCTCTGCTGTTGCAACAGAAGAAATGGCAAGAGGCTGAACCTTTGTTGCGCCAGATCCTTAAACAGGAGCCCAATTTCACGGGTCTTCATCGGGCCTTGGGACATGTCTACTTTGCCACAAAACGTGACAAAGAGGCGTTCGCATCCTACAAGCGATCGGTTCCGAGATATCCGAAGGATGGGATTCTTCAACGCAATCTAGGATACCTTCATCTACAACGCAGAGAGTGGTCGGATGCCAAACGTTATCTTTCCACAGCGGTGGAGCTGCGCCCAACCGATCCATATATCCGAATGTACCTGGGAATGATACTGATTCAACAAAGGCAGTTTGCCGCAGCCATACGCAGTCTACGCAAATCAACTCGACTTGCGCCTCAGCTCGCTCCCGCTTGGAATGATCTGGGCACAGCTCTCTTGCGTGACGCAAAAGATACCCAAAAGAATGCTCCTCCAGCACCTTCTCCTCCTCCCACAGAAAAGGTGCAACAGCAGGCACAAGAGGCAGAACGAGCCTTTCACAAAGCCATCCAGCTCAGCGATCAAACAGCGATGTATTACCGCAATCTGGGTGATGCCTTTATGCTTCAAAAGAAGCTGGAAGAAGCGGATCGTGCCTACCTCTTTGCAATCCAGCGCGATGGTTCTCAAGCCGCAGCATACAATAACCGGGGCGCGCTACTCTTGCAGCAAAATCGTTACAAAGAAGCGGCTCCTGTATTGTTGAGAGCCATTGCTCTCTTGCGCAAAAGCTACCAAAGTGAAACCTCAGAAGAGATCCGAACCCAACTGGCTTCCGCCTATTACAATGCCGCAGTCGCTTATGAAGGCTTGCGCCAAAAGCCCCAAGCCATTATGTCCTATTACCG
>JALTMC010000173.1:0-14022 GCA_027005175.1 Myxococcales bacterium | reverse complement strand
ATGGCTTCTGCCGCCTTGGTAAGTTGCTTCGCTCTGCTCGCAAACGCAAACAAGCCCTCGCCGCATACCGATCCTGCTTGCGCCTCAACCCAAACAACCGAAAAACCAAATGGATCGTTCGACGACTCTCTCGATGACGGATGTCTCAAGGACCTAAAATCTCCATCAGCGAGAGGTTTGAATTCAATAAGTCTTGAGATCCCAAAGCAATTGACAATACAAAAGCAGTCCATTACTTTAAAATGTGCGTATATTTAAAATTGTATAGAAGTAGCACTTGAGGTTGACAGTGAGTAGGAAGAAGAAAGGTGGTCGTCCGAAACATGAAAACCCCTTGGAGTTGGCAAGGATACTTTGGGATCAAGGTAATTTTGAATATGGATCTCATGTGCGTTAACGACAGAAAGAACGCGAGATTGACCAAATTGAGATTCAAGATGTTATCCAGAGAGGATGGCATGAGCACCGAAAGGATCAATACAAAGAAAAGTATAGTGCTTGGAACTATGCTATTCGTTGTGATGATGTAGAAGGGAGACGGATTAGAATCGCCATATCCTTTGAGCCATATGACACTTCTGTGGCAGAGAACAACAAAATTCTTTTGATTATCACTGCTATAGATCTCGACTTGGAAGTTTAGTGTAGGAGAGCGATATGGATGGAAAAAGAAAAACCCAAGAAGAGTACGTGGACTATCAGTTCGGCTTTCCTGTTGTGTTACGGAATGTTGAGATGGTTAAAGTCCGAGACTTCTGGTGCCCGCGTATCAACCAAAATACTTTGAGGGATTTGGTTTTGTTGGCACTGGTGACCAAAAAAGGTCATCTTACAGGCTACCAAGCCAAATTTGTCAGGCGTTGGTTGGGGAATACGCTTGAATCCTTTGGGAAAGAGTTGGGGGTATCCCATTCCACGGTGAAAAAGTGGGAAAACAAGGGAGATGAATCCACAGGAACTGCTGTGGCCAATGACTTCTACATTCGATGTATGATTATTGAAAAAATGCTAGAAAATGACTCTCCCTTACTTCGGAAAGAAGCTGTGGAACTTCCGCAGCTTTCTCCTACTCTTGGTGCTATTCCTGATATATTGGTTTTTGCCGAAACGGACAACATGGGTCCCTTTGGACTTTCAGTAAATTTTAGGCCCATTATCAATGAGATGATCAGTAGTGCCCCACCCATTCCGACCTCCACTAGCTTTGACTTTGGTTCAGTGCCAGCCTTCGCTTCAGGAGCCTGACACTGTCTCCATTGAAGAGGTAGGTGAATAAGCCGGAATGAACAATATGTTGGGGCCACTGCAACACCGCTACTCCGATCTTACTCGAGGAGGCAGGTGAACCGATCAGAGCGGAGTTTGGGTGCGAACCAAATGGATTTGGCTGGCATGATCTGCTGGCACCTGAAACACGGAAGAGTTCGGTAATGAAAGTCGGATAACGAACCCCATCCCCAGCTTCCAAAGGTTCGATAACGCAGACTTAAGACATTTTCCCTTGAACATTCAGAAAACAACCCATTTTAATCGCGCACATGTCAGCTATCACCCCTATTCGAAGCTGATGGTGTGGGTAGTTGACGTGTGGGAACTATCTTCTTTTACGACGACGCCTTCGTGAGCGACGACGCCTTCGTGAGCGACGACGCCTTCGTGAGCGACGACGCCTTCTGCGACGGTAACGACTTTTGGCGTTGTCGAGAGGACAGGGTTGATTGGGTTTTTGAACAATACTAATTTCTACGCGACGATTCTTTTTGCGTCCAGCGCGTGTGGCGTTGGATGCGATTGGGAAGCTCCGGCTGTAGCCGCGATATCGCATACGGCGACTGGGAATTCCTTCTCGCACCAGGAAGCGACGAACAGCTTTGGCGCGACGACGTGACAATCGCTTGTTGTAACGATAGCCGCCGCGACTGTCGGTGTGTCCTTCAATACAAACATAGATCTTCGGATAGTCTCTAAGAACTCGGGCGACATCGCGCAACAAGGGAAAAGAGCGTATCTTGATGCGTGATCGTGCGGTGGCGAAGAAGACTTTGCGTCGAAGCTCAATCTTTTTCTTAGTAACAATCACCAAGCGATACTTCTGCGGGCAACCATCTTTGGTTTTGGCATATTTGAGTGGACATTTATCCTTAACATCCTTGATCCCATCACCGTCTGTGTCGAGGTTGCCATCGGGGCAGCCATCACCATCCTGGAAGCCATTGCGATCTTCCATTTCGAGTGGGCATTTATCCTTCCAGTCGGGAAATCCATCACCATCCCGGTCACGTGCACCATCGGGACAACCATCCGAGTCTTCGTAACCTTGATAGTCTTCCGGGCGCAATGGACACAGGTCTCGACAGTTTGGAATCTTGTCTTTGTCATCATCTTTCGCGCAAGGATCGATCCGGGGTGGTGGAGGTGGTTTTTCCCCACGACACTTCCAGATCTGCTTTTTCTTCCGCCACTTATCCAGCTCGGAGTGGGTCATTTTGATCCAGCGACGGGCCCGTTTTAAGTGCCACTCCGCCTGAATGCTTTGACCTTGAGACATCTCGATACGAGAGAAATCGTACTCCGCTCGACCATGAGCGTATGTGTAGGGGGCGCAGCGATGCGCTCCATCTTTTTGAGCTTCTTTGAGGCGTTTCCCCAACCAGGAAAGATCTTGATTAATTTGTGGACCTGTCGCACATCCACCGAATAGGACAAGCACCAAAACCGACAGACACAACGAGCGTGCGATCCATTTCAACACGGTATGTCTTTCCTTTCTTTCTCAGACCCAACCACAAATGCCACGATGAGCTAGCGTTTTTTCTGAATTTCATCAATTCGATTATGCCAACCGATCTTATCGCGCAAACGAACCCCCTTCTTGTAGAAGGTCTTATATTTCGCACGTGTTGCCATCTCCCATTGCTGAGCACAAGTGGGCAAACGATACCCGCTGTTGCGCCGAATACGGGCCAGCTTTGTGGCTTCCTTCGCATGTTTTACGGCCTTCGCCGCGAAGTCAGCGGCAGCCTCAAAGTCGGAAAAGCCTTGTTCTTCACGTGCTTTTTTCATATATAGAAGCGCGGCATAATAATCAAAGCATGCCCACTTCCAGGCTTGGACATCTTTGGCTTGGGCGGCCTGAATTGCTTCAGAAGCAGCGCCTAGTTTGGTGGAAGCCGTGATTGGGCCACATGCTGTCAACCCAAACAACGCCAGGAGTCCAAGACCCCAAAACCACCTACGTTTTCTTTGTGCTACCATTCTTTGCCTCGCGTCGGCGTCAAGCATCATTTTGCTTTTCGTTCTGTAGCTTCCTGCGTATCAAATCGTATGCCCTCTTGTCAAGTTGACAAGCGGTGTCTAGGATACACGTACTTGCAGGTAAGAGGCAACTCTTGTACTCACAACAAACCGAAGGAGCATTCCTCTCTACCCCACGGAAACCCGCAGAACATAGAAAGAACATGGGAATGAAGAGAGTTTGTTTCTCCGTTCGAAATACTTTATGGCCTTCTCTCTGTTTTACACGACAACTTACAGAGTCATTCCATCACGTACCATCGAATGACAACAGCAGGAATGAATATTTATGCTCACACACAAGATATGGGAAATGGCTCAATTTGGAGCCGAGTGGGTACTCTACTTATTGTTACTCCTCAGCATCGCTTCCATTGCACTTATGATCGAACGCAGCATCTACTTTTGGCGTGCTCGAATCAACCTGGAGATGATGCGATATGATCTTCGCATCATGATGGAACGTGGCGAAACCAAACAAGCCATCCAATACTTTAAAGACGATCCTGGTGTCCCTGCAACGATCTTACGAGAGGCTCTTGAAAGTGCTCATGACGGAGCGGACGCCGCCGAAGAACGTTCGATCGGTGTACGAGGTGCACAAAAACTCAAACTCGAACGGGGCCTCGCCTTCTTGGGAACCCTTGGGAACAATGCCCCCTTCATCGGCCTATTTGGGACAGTGTTGGGCATTATCAACGCATTCAGCGATCTCTCTGGAACCCAGCTTCAGCTCGCCGGTCCCAAGATTATGGGTAGCATCTCTGAGGCCCTTGTCGCCACAGCGGTTGGGCTTATTGTTGCTCTCCCTGCGGTTGTTGCTTTCAATATATTCAACCGTCGCGTCAAATTTGTCCTGGCTCAGGCCGACATTTTGTTGCATGACTTGTTAGCTTACTTGCGTGGACAAGAAAGTCAGGATCCCATGTTTGAGGCCCCTGAGATCATCCCATCCGGTTCACAAGCCTCTCTTCCACGTCTTTAATAGGTTTGTTGCTCACTCCAACAAACCTTCTATCAAAAGGAGTCCATCATGGCGGGCAAATCACGCGGTGATGATGACGATATGATTGTTGACATCAACGTCACCCCACTGGTCGACGTTGTACTTGTACTATTAATTATCTTTATGGTCACAGCACGACTGATGATCCCCCCGAGCATTCCGCTGGAGCTGCCCAAAGCCAGCACAGGGGAAAACAACCAAAAGGATATGTCACTGGCCATAACCCTCTCGTATGCCCCCAAGGGAAAACCCAACCCACTCTTCCTCAACGGAAAAAAGATCACATTCCCCCAACTCACAACAAAGATACAGCAAGCCGTAAAAAAGAAGAAAAAGGATCTCCAGGTGATCATTGCCGCCGATCGCCGTGTGCTTCATGGCAAGGTTATGTCCTTGCTCGATATGCTACGACGCCTGGGAGTGGAACAATACGCCTTCAATATCGACCCCGGCCAACCTGGACAACCATGAGAAAGCATTGGCTCCGCAAATTACAACGCCTGTTCACACTCGCTTGGAGACGCCCCGTCAGCCGATGGTCTCTGGTGGTCTTGCTATCGCTATGCCTACACCTTGGACTGTTTATGTCATTTCAAGGGCAGGCCAGCCAACGCACCATCGTAAAACGCTTCCACAAAATAAAGTTCCGCTTAATCAAACCGCGCCCAAAGCCCAAAAAGAAAAAGAAGAAACCCAAAAAGAAAAAGAAGAAACCCAAAAAGAAAAAGAAGAAACCCAAAAAGAAAAAGAAGAAACCCAAAAAGAAAAAGAAGAAACCCAAAAAGAAAAAGAAGAAACCCAAAAAGAAAAAGAAGCCACTTCCACGTTCCAACCAGACGCCGCCACGTAGGCCACCACCACGCGATGTGGTGCCACAGCCTGTCTTTGGCTTAAACATGAATTCTCTGAGTAAGAGCAAAGGCAAAGCAGGATTTCGACATGGCAATACACTGGAGGTAGAGCCCAGCAAGAAGCCGCCGAAGCGCGTGGTACCCTATGTTCAGCCACGACGAGTGCAGCCGCCACCGCGTCGAAGGCGCTCTTTTCAGCCTGTTCCGTTATTTGATATCGACGAAAATCCAAGAGAGTTGTACAAGATCAATGCGCCCTTTCCTCCGGACGCCAACAGAGACGGTGTAACGGCTGTGGTGATCTTAAGCATTCAGATTTGGCGCAGCGGTCGGGTCCGAAGAGTCCGTGTTATCAGCATACGACCTCCCCAAGCAAAGCGATATGGCTTCGCCAAAGCAGCCGTCAAAGCGATCCGACGCTACCGATTTAAACCCGCAAAGGCAAAAGGAAAAGCAGTGGACGTCACGATCCGATACATCTATAAATTTGAGTTGGATGACTAAGACTGATGAGAAAGAACAGCAAACCCACTCCAGACAATCCCTTGGCTTGTGCCCCATCTCCTCACAAGGCCGTACTGCTGTTTTGCTTTCTCTTTTTCCTTGCCTATCCCTTCTTTCCAGTGGGCGCGGCTCCACAGCCCAGGCGCAAAGCTCCAAACAAACGTGGGTTGCCTGTTGGCTTCGTGCCTCCAAAATTAAAGAGGTTCGTGCAAGCGCCCTACCCTGCCAAAGCCAAACAACAGAAAGTGACAGGCTCTGTCGTTATCCTGTTAATCGTGGACACCAAAGGCAATGTGGCAAAAGCAACAGTCCTACAAAAAGGTGGCCATGGATTTGATGAGGCCGCTTTGGCAGCAGTCAAGAAGTTTAAGTTTATTCCAGCAACATTCAAGGGTAAGCCTGTCCCTGTAAAGATCTCCTATCGATATCACTTTGTGTTGCGAACCAAAAAACGACGCCCCCCGGTCAAGCCACGACCTCGCTCTAGGCGGAAAGCACCGATTTCTGTACGCAAGAGAGCACCAACATCGCGAGAGACTTCACAGCCCACGTCTCAAAAAGCACAGACACATCCGGCATCCAAGGCAGCGCAAGCACCATCATCTCGTGCAGTCATTCAACCGGGTTTACGGGTTGTAGATGGAGCCAAAAAGCCCAAGAAGAGACAGCCACAGCCGGTCACACGCCAAACGAGGTTATCTCCTGCACGACCGAGGTCCCCTTCACGTCGGGTCGCCTCCCCCTCCCAAAAGAATCGCAAAGAGTGGGCGGGTTTGGTCAGAGAGAGAGGAACACGTGATCCCATCGAAGGTGCCACTGTCTATATTCTCGGTCGAAGATACCGCTCAGAGACTGCGACAGACCAGTATGGAAGGTACAGCTTTAAGAATGTCCCTGCCGGAAAATATCGAATCGTCATTCCAGTGCCCAATTACAAGAAGTTTGAGCGTATCCTCCGGTTAAAGAAGGGAGTCAAACGCTCTGTTGCCATATGGTATTTAAGGAAAGTCAGCGACGGTCAGTTTCAGAGTATATCACGAGCCCGTCGCAAACGCCGAGAGATCTATAAAAAGTCAATACAACGTGAAGAGTTAGAAATCATTCCAGGAACTCAGGGTGATCCTCTTAAAGTCATCCAAAATCTACCGGGTGTGGCACGAACCCCCCTGAACACCGGTTTTTTCATTGTGCGTGGTTCTGCTCCCGAGGACAGTCGCGTGTATATCGATGGGCATCAGATACCGGCACTCTACCACTTTGGTGGTTTGACGGCTGTTGTCAATGCAGACATTACCAAGGGAATCGATCTGCTCCCTGGGGGATTTAGTGTCGCATATGGACGCGCTACAGGTGGTGTGATTGTCGTGAAAACACGCAAAGGAAAGTCCAACTGGCATGGCTACCTGGATGTCGATCTCATCGACCTAGGCTTCTTTTTGGAAGGCCCCCTATGGAAGGGAGCAACCTTGATGATCTCAGCTCGACGCAGCCATATGGACTTTTTTCTGGGGATGATATTGCCTGAGATTCCCGCCTTTGATTTGACTGTCGCGCCACGTTATTATGATTATCAGATCAAACTCGATTGGCAGATGAGCAAGAAACACAACCTGTCTTTGATGTACTTTGGTTCTCGCGACCTCCTGACCTTTTTGCGCAGCGCACCCATTGGCGGAACACTGCGCGGTGAGTTCGGATTCTACAGTATGTTCCATCGCATCCAACTGCGCTGGCGATTCACACCGAGCAAGTCCGTCACCCATGATTTCTCCATGAATGCGGGCTTCAGCCTCAACGATGTCAAGGCGGGAACAACGATTGGATTTGCCAATCAAACCTGGATCATAGCGATACGTGATGAGCTGCGATGGAACCTACTGAAAAACCTATCACTGCGTGGTGGTTTGGATGTGCGACTGCGCCAGATATCACTGGATGTTCGCCTCCCCACCTCTGTTCCTCGTGAAGGCGATTTACCCGGATCACAGGGCAATAACCCACTTGGTAATATCTCTGCCCTCAAGAACCAATCGTGGGTGGCTGAGCCTGCCGCATACCTGGAATTAAACTGGGAGATCGCACCTTCCCTCCGAGCCCAAGCAGGACTTCGATTCGACTACTACACCTCAAGCAAAGACTTCACCCTTGACCCTCGGCTCAATCTAACCTGGAAAACGCCCTGGAAACCGCTCTCCTTCGCGGCAGGCGTAGGCTTGTTCTCACAAGCTCCCCAACTCCAAGAGTCGTCCGAAGTGTTTGGCAACCCCGATGTAAAAGCAGAGCACGCAGTTCATCTAACACTGGCTGCCAACTACCGATGGACTCGATATTTCAATACAGAAGCGATCTTCTTTTACAAGCATATGTACAACCTGATCGTACGCAGCAACAAGACCGTCCAACGCGGTGGAAAGAATGTACCGGAGCGATTGCGCAACGGTGGAACAGGAAGAGCCTATGGCGGAGAATTCCTCATTCGCTACAAACCATACAAGAAATTCTTCGGCTGGATCAGTTATACGATAAGCCGGTCGGAGCGACAAGACAACCCCGGTGATCCGTACCGCCTGTTCAGCTTTGACCAATCCCATATCTTTACCTTTGTGGCCGCTTATAAAGTAGGCTGGGGCCTGTCGGTGAGTGCGCGTTTTCGATTGGTCAGTGGAAACCCCGCCACCCCCATTCGCGGTGGCATCTTTGATGCCGATCGAGGAAACTACATCCCCATCCCCGGCAAAAACCACTCCATTCGCAACCCATTGTTTCACCAGCTTGATCTGCGCGTGGATTACAAACTCACCTTCAATACCTGGAAGCTGATGTTTTATCTCGATGTCCAAAATGTATACAACCAAGCCAACCAGGAAGGCATTACCTACAACTACGATTACTCAAAAAGTGCCCCACTTGTGGGTGTTCCCATCTTTCCATCGTTCGGCATCAAAGGGGAATTCTGATGTTTCAATTCATCCAAACCATCCTTCCCCTGAGTTCATCAAAAAAGATAGCTTCTTTGCTCCTTCGAGCGCTCTTCTTGTTTGGATTATGTTTTGGAGCCACTGGATGCTTTGAGAGCTGTCAGCCTCCTTTTCCACCTCGCAGCCAGATCGAAAAGTTTCGGATCCTTGCCATACAAGCCGATCCTCCTGAAGTCACCCCAGGAAATGCAGTCAAAGTATCCTTCCTGGCAGTGGATCAAAATGGTTTGGTAAAGCCCGACCTCTTCCCACCCATAACATCTTGTTTTCGCGATGCTGGAGTTGCCGATCCCTCGGCGATCTGGGTTGCTTGCCTACCCGGCCTGGATGGAGGCTCGACTGGACTCTCCGCATGTGGACAGCTTCCTGGCTTTGGTGTGAGCGGCATCGATGGTGGCGTCATCGCGGCAGATGGAGGAATACCGAGTGGTGGAGGACTCCCCGAAGGAGGAACACTCCCAGAGCAGTTTCAACTGTTCTTTCCACCTTGTGGACCCACATCATCCTGGATCTCACCCTCCGACTACCTAGACCCACTCCCTACCGACAAACAAAAAGCTGGCAGCCAAGCCCTCGCCGTCCTCGCCACACTGTTTAAAGGCCAACGACAGATCTCACTCAAAAGTATCCTCTTGTCCACGCGCCTCTCGACAGAGCAAAATACAAACCCTCGACTGACAGGTATGAAGGTCTTTGGTCAATCGGTGACAACCTGCCGCCCCAAAGCTCCCGAGCAGTGTAAAGCTACGACGGTTCCGGCCCTCAAGAAAGTGGATCTATCAGCCACCCTTGACCCCAGCCGACAAGATAAGTTACCCCCAGAAAAAGGTAAGAAAGAACGTCGCGAAGATATCACAATTACCTGGTTCTCCACACAGGGCTCTTTTGAACTCCGTCGCACCATACGATCGGGAGAAGATCCACCCAAACACTCTCCCTGGCCCAAGTGGCGACCCTTTGATTTCAAAGGCCAGCCACTACCTGTGGGCCAAGTTGTTAAGATCATCGCCATCGCCCGCGACAGCCGCGGTGGAGTCGACTGGCTCAGCCTCACATTACGATTGGGAGAACCCGAAAAAGGACACGAATAATGCAGTGGCAAAAGAAGCTCCACCAAACTCGTGTGGGCCTATCCAATGCGGGTAAGTTGATGTTGGGTGCACGCTTTACGCCCCGCTACGAGGCATCCGATACACACCAAGCACGCCAAGCACACCAGGCCCGCCCGACCTCGCGCTCCAAGCCCACAATGGAGCTTCCGCAAGAGCAAGCGATGTCCTGGCGAGGCAGCATCACTGCTTTCTTCCAGGATGCCTGGGAGCGTATGGGAGAAGCGGCCCTTGATACCAGCGCAGTCATCGGCTGGATGCGTCGGCAGACACCTCGTGTGCTGCGCCTCCTTCGAATGACAACAGGTCTGCGCGTGAGTATGAGTCGAATGCTAGCCCAACAAGCCCAACGCATTCCCGAGCAAACATTCTTTTTGTGGCAAGGCCGAGCCTACACTTACAGAGAGGCCAACACCCGAGTCAACCAACTCCTTCACGCCTTGATCCGGGTGGGTGTGCGACCACGTCAAAATGTAGGCGTATTGATGGACAATCACCCCGACTACCTCACCACTCTGGCCGCACTCAATCGCATGGGTTCTGTGGCTGTCTTGCTCAACCCAGGCACCCACGGCCAAGTCTTGGAACACGCCATTCAAACAAGCAAGGTCGAGACCCTGATTGTCAGCCCGTCCCACGCGACAACTGCCCGAGAAGGACAACCCAATGTGTCAGTGCTTGTCCTTGGACAAAGTACTGACCTCCCGCACAACACGATCTCTTTGGACTGCCAACTCCGAACAACAGATACAGAGCCACCCAACGGTATTATCCCCGATCCAGGACGACCCGACGATGTCTGCTTGTATATCTTTACTTCGGGGACCACGGGGATGCCGAAAGCAGCCAAGATCACCAACCGCCGTTGGATGTTGGCTGCGACAGTCTCTGCCGTAACCGGCTCACTCACACCCGATGATACAGTCTATTGCTGCCTCCCACTCTATCACAGCTCCGGCTTAATCCTGGCCGCTGGCGGAGCTTTGGTCGGTGGCTCTCGCCTCGCATTGGCCAAAAAATTCTCGACAAGCAACTTCTGGAAAGACATCCGAACCAACGGTGCGACCGTCGTTTTTTATATCGGAGAGCTATGTCGCTACCTCGTCTCTGTACCCGAGCAGCCCAACCAAAAGAAACATCCCGTCCGCCTGTTTATGGGAAACGGCTTACAACAGGATGTATGGGAAGAAATGCTGCGTCGTTTTGGTAGCATCCGCGTGATGGAATTCTATGCAGCCACTGAAGGAAATACCTTCCTGATCAATGTAACAGGAGAAAAAATTGGCTCCGTCGGTCGAGCACCTTTTGATATATCCAACATTCAGTTGGTCAAGTACGATGTCGCGAACAATCAATACATCCTGGATCAAAATGGCTTTTGTATTCCCTGTGACGATGATGAACCGGGAATGCTGCTATCGCGCATCGTCCGATTTAATCCCATCTCCCGCTTCGACGGATACACCAACTCATCCGCCACCTCCCAAAAAATAAAGACCGATGTCTTTAAAACCGGAGATCAATATTTTGTGACAGGCGACTTCCTTCGCCGTGACGTCGATGGTGACTACTGGTTTGTCGATCGGCTGGGTGATACCTTTCGTTGGAAGGGAGAAAATATCTCCACAGACCAGATCACGGAATGGGCCACACGAGTGCCCTTTGTCGCGCAAGCCGCTGTCTATGGGATACAACTCCCCGGACACGAAGGGCGCGCAGGCATGGTCACAATCACCCTCAGAGCCAACACAAGCTTTGATGGCAAACTTCTGTTTCAACGTGCAGAACAACAGCTCATGCCAGCCGCGCGACCTCGCTTTGTGCGCATCGTCACAAGCCTAGCAACCACCGGCACATTCAAGATCAAAAAGTTCACCTTACAACAAGAAGGGGCCGACCCTGCCCAGATCTCTGACCCCATCTATGGATATGACAAAGCACAACAAAATTATATCCGCCTCCATCCAGACTCTTACCAAGAACTACTCAAAACTCTATAACCCATAGAGCTTGCCGGATGTGCAACACCAAGCCAAGTGTGTTACTTCTTTACAGAACCAAGAACCAAGAACCAAGAACCAAAAGTCATGCCAACATCCAAACGCTGCCAGCAATGTGGAAAAGAGCTTATTTCAGAGGGATTGTTTTGTCCGTATTGTGGGGAAAAACAAGAACAACTATCAACGAAAGCAAGCACGCATGAGATGTCTTTTGAGTCTCTGGGAGAAGCCCAGACACTGACAGGTCCATCCTCCAGCCAGCTTGGCACCTTGGGCTCCTCACAAGAAGAGCAGACCTTGGCGACACTTGAATCCAAGCAAAAGCTCAACGAAACATCACGACCCCAACAAGGGAATGTCTCACCACTGGGATTGCTGCAACCGGGTACGATCCTAGGCAAGCATTACGAGATTACCAACAAGATTGGCGAAGGTGGAATGGGCGTGGTGTACAAAGGCATCGACCTGGTGATGCAGCGCACTGTCGCCATCAAAATGCTCCACGCAAACTTACTCGGAGAAACAGGGGTTCGACAGCGATTTCTCCGAGAAGGTCGCTTGATGTCCACACTCAATCATCCTCATGTTGTACAAGTCTACGATCTCGTGGAAGACAATCGTATGCTCGCTCTGGTCATGGAGTTTGTAGAGGGGATCACCCTTACGGAATACCTACAACAGTGGGGCGGGAAGCTTCCCTATGCAGAAATCCTCAGCTTGTTTGTTCCGATATTACAGGCGATGGAAGAAGCTCATAACCAAGGCATCATTCATCGAGATCTCAAGCCTGATAATATCTTATTGCAACGAACTCAAACCTGGATGTTTCCCAAAATTGCAGACTTTGGCCTAGCCAAGATCATCGAAGGTACGAGCTATACAGTCAGTGGTGCGCTGCTGGGAACTTGTATGTATATGTCACCCGAACAGATCCAAAGTGAACGCAGCCTCGATCATCGTGCAGACATCTACTCTTTGGGTATCACCCTCTATCAGATGTGTACAGGCCGCTGCCCCTTTCAAGACACCAACCACTTCGCATTAATGATGGCGCATGTTCAGAATGAACCACCTCTCCCCTCCAAGCAACGTCAGGATATGCCTGAAGCCCTAGAAACCCTTATCTTGGAAGCTCTGGTCAAGCAACCAGAGCAGCGTCTCGACTCCTGTCAATCATTCCAAGAACGCCTGGAAAGTGCGTTAGGCACAGTAGAAGCTGTCACACAGCCTTTGCTCGAAGAACTCCCCCCAAAACTCGAACAAGCCGATGGCAGCGAGATGATCTTGATACCAGGTGGAGACTTCCTCATGGGTCCCAAGCGTCGCTCTGTCTATCTTGACCCATTTTATATCGACCGATACGCCGTAACCAACCTCCAGTTTCGATTGTTCCTCGACACCACAGGGTACCGCCCCTCCGACACATCGTCACATCGCTTCCTGGCACACTGGAATCACCGCAAAATCCCACCCAAATTAGAGAACCATCCGGTCATTTTTGTCTCCTGGTATGATGCTCGCGCCTATGCTATCTGGGCAGGAAAATCCCTACCCACAGAAGCCCAGTGGGAAAAAGCTGCCCGTGGAGAAAAAGGCCTCAAGTACCCATGGGGCCGTGACGACCCAAGCCCAGAGCGGGCCAACTTTGGCCGCACAAAGAGCGGTCCTGTGGCCGTCGATGCCATGCCCAAAGGAGCCTCACCTTACGGAGCATTAGGGCTCGCTGGCAACGTCTGGGAGTGGTGCGAAGACACAGACAACCCCGACTTCTACAACAACGGACCCGATCACAACCCACGACATGTCATTCGAGACGGCAAAACAAAATGTGTTTTACGAGGAGGCTCATGGATCTATGACGCACGCTCCTTGCGAACACACACTCGAAAAGGCTACGATCCCCACTATCGCCAAGAAGATGTGGGCTTTCGCTGTGTCCGCCTCCCCACCCACGCCGCAACTCCCAACTCCGACAACACCAAAACATAAAGCACACCCTCTAACTTGTTTACACTTACAAGTACCTTCCGTATTCCCAACTCCGACAACACTGAAGAACCCACTTCTACGGGAACCTGACAGCCTGTAAAAGAAATGGACATAGCGAAATCTCATTGATATCCGTGGGACTCAAGTCCCACTCTGAGGATAACAAGTACGCGAAAGCGCACTCCGAACAACTTGCTCTTCAGGGCAAACCAAAGGGTTGAGCCGACTTCCGTCGGGTTTTTCTTCCTCTGAGTGGGGGTTCAGCCCCACTCTGAACTTGTGTAGACTTGC
>JALTMC010000172.1 GCA_027005175.1 Myxococcales bacterium | reverse complement strand
CCTAAGCGATGATATCGAGCCTGACAAAAAGCTCGACAACGTCGGATGAAACTCGTTGTTGCCGTCGTTGGACGCCTCAAAGACCGCTACCTGGAACCTGGAATAGAGGAGTACCTCAAGCGGATCAAACGATATGGCTCTGTTGAGCTTATCCGCATCCGTGAAGAGCGAAAGAGTCATCGCCAGAACGAAGCACAAGCTGTCGCCAAAGAAGGGGATCGGATTCTCCAGCTTGTCCAACCTGGCGATCGATTGTTTGCCCTCACCGAAGAAGGGGCACAATACGATAGCCCAGAATGGGCCGAAAACTGGGAACAATGGGTCCAGTTCACACCAGGGCGACTGATCTTCGCCATCGGCAGCGGTCCCGGCCTCTCCCCTGAGGTCAAACAAAAAGCAAATACCCAACTCTCCTTATCCCCCCTGACCTTCCCTCACCAACTGGCACTACTCTTGCTTCTCGAACAGATCTACCGGGGATATACGATTCTCCGAAATGAACCCTACCATCGATAAAGAGTCGGACATGACCCGGTCGAAAGATGGGCTTTGGAAGTAGAGGACATCATGAGAAGAACCAGTGTCTCTGAGTGGGCGTGGAGTCTGTTGTTTCCGCCATGTTGTGCGGGATGCCGAACATCTCTTGGCGTGGAAGAATCCATACCATCAGAGAAGAATCCTTTGGGTGGATTCTGTAGGCAATGCCAAGAAGGTATGTTTGTGATGCAGGAACCACAGTGTTCAACATGTGGACACCCTCTGACCCAAAACAAGACACATTGCCAGCGCTGTATCCTGCAACCACCTGCCTTTGACAGAGCCACCAGTCTCTTCGCCTATGCTGGAGCAATCAGAGCCGCCCTCCACCGCTATAAGTTCCGAGACGATCACGCAGCGGGCCGAATACTACAAGCGGTGTTCCAACAATACACCACTCCATTATCCCATGACTGGAAGCAATATGACCGAGTATTGTGTGTGCCCCTCCACCCAAGACGCTTGATGCAACGAGGCTTTAATCAAGCCTGGCAGTTACTCCATGCCATGACGGTTGTCACAGGAGAACAAAAAAGCCCCGATATCCTACAACGACTCAAAGAAACAAAGCCTCAATACCAGTTGGGTCACCACGAGCGACAAGACAATCTCGAACAAGCTTTCCGCGTTGCACCAAAGCAGCGACACAACGTCCAAAACCAATCCATCCTTCTCATCGATGATCTCCTCACCACAGGAGCCACCGCACACCAATGCAGCCAAGCCCTCAAGCTCGCAGGCGCAAAAAAGATCGATGTCATCACGCTGTGCAGAGCCATCTTGTAGATTGGACCGGACACCACGAGAAATCTTGCCTGGAAGCTCCAGTTCTCTGCTATTTTCGCAAGAAAAAGATCGTGCGAATCATCCTTTTTGTGGAGTAAAGTAACTTTTTGTGGAGTAAAGTAACTTTTTATGGAGTGAAGTAACCTTTGACAAAAGACAAGCAACTTCTGGAGCAAGAAGAGTCTTGGAGTTGGGAACGTTCCCTCTTTTTTCTGAGTATCTCAGCCTATGTACTGATCTGGTGTGGGATGCATTTTTTTTCCTACCAAGATGACGCCTATATTTTCTTTCGTTATGTTGAAAATCTTGTTCAGCATGGGGAGTTGGTCTTTAATCTGGGAGAACGTGTTGAAGGATTTACCAGTCCTTTGTGGGTGCTCCTCCTATCATTCACAACATGGCTTGGGATCTCTCCGATTTACGGGGCAGGTTTGTGGGGTACGATGTTCCTACTTGTCCTGCTTTGGCACACGTACTTGGACGCCGAAGCCTGTGGCCTGAAGTTTCCCTTTACCTGGCTAACACCCTGGGCTCTTGCGTTGTCTTTTCATCTGATGGTGTGGTCTGTCTCTGGTATGGAAACCATCCTCTTTGTGTTGTTGTTGTGGTTGGGCCTCTCACAATATAGAAAGGACAGAGTTACCAACAAGGTCGTATCGATACAAGTGGGCCTATGGATGGCACTTGCTGCGTTGACCCGACCGGAAGGAGGATTGCCGATCCTCCTCCTGTGGGGACATCAGCTCTGGCTCATGTACAAAAAGAGAGCTCCCTTTGGTAGTGGGAAGTCACTATCCCGAATGGCATTCCCACCGATCGTTGCGGGATTACTGCTGTTAGCTGCTCGATGGTTCTACTATGGAGACATCCTGCCCAATACCTTCTACGCCAAGGTTGGAGATGCCCGACGTTTGTATGGTTTGGGACTCTCCTATGTATGGGGATTCCTCAAGACCTCACCGCTACTCTGGCTGGCCTTGCTACTTTTCATCCCTCAGCGAAACAAAAGCCAACAACCCAAACATCCTCTCCCTGGAGCACCCAACCTGGGGATTGGATCTGTCTTTGTTGTGAGCTACTCCCTGTACCTGTTGAGCATTGGTGGAGATCACTTTCAATACCATCGCTTTCTCGTTCCAATACTCCCTCTGCTTTATGCCTGGGGTTCGGCAGGATTGTATCATGCATGGAGGCGATGGTTTGACGAATCATCCAACACCAGGCGTCAGCATATCAGCAAACACGGGATGGTTTGGGGTACACTGTGTCTGCTGTTGTGGCTTCAGTATCACCCTGTCATGTTTCAAAAGTACCAGGGGTTTCAATGGCTCAATGGCTGCGCCCAACTGGGTCAGAGTTTGGCTCAGAGACTGCCCAAACACACAAAGATAGCACTGCCACACATTGGTGCGATTGGATACTATTCACGATTGCCCATCATCGACATACTGGCACTCACAGACAGACAACTGGCTCAAAGACCCACAGCCTTTCCAAAGACCCAGGTATTTCGACGAGAAGACATTGGACACGCCAAATTTGATATACCCTTTTCATTAAAGCGACGTCCGGGCGTCGTTGTCTTTTCAAGAGGCTATGGAGCACGACCCTTTACGCACCCCTCTGAAGTACCTCTCTCTTTTGAAGCAGAGAGACAATTAATGAGGTTCCTCCGAAACGATCCAAACTACGCCCTGAGAAGTCTACAAGTCGCACCGAGGGCATACTGGGCTTTGTTCGTTCGTAAGGATCTAAGGAAGTATCTTCTGAACACGCAGTAAAGACGGAGAGTTTGGATGCTTCATCAAAGCGCTGCGAAGCACAACACGAGCTTGTTGATACCGCTTGCGATGAAACAGGATCATGAGATAGCGAGCGGTAATATCAGGTAGGTTGGGCAGCAAACGATGGGCTAGCTCGATTTCCTTTTGCGCTTGTACCAGCATCTTTCTCTGCATATACACGTCGGTGAGTTTGACAGCAAAAAAGGCCTGTTCCCGAGGAGTGTTGGCTTGTTTCCGTCGCAACTCCAGTTTGTGAATCAGTGCTCTGGTTTGCTCATAGCTCATGCGACCCAGGCGATGCCTACGGTTGTCACGGGGTTGGAAGGAACCTTCTGCCAAGGCCGGGTCTTGGAGCGAGAAGGTATAACTGACAAAACCAACAGACATAAGGACAAGCAGTCCAACCACAAACTCTCGGAGATGTTTTGAGTTGACACACCATCGATGACATGTTGACTCCATACCTTATCGATACTCCTTGGCCTGAGGGGATTGCACAGCCAACAAGAAATGACGGATGAGCCTTGGAGCCCATCCCTGATTTCTTCTTTTTACAGGGGGAGGTGATTAAAATCACGAGCTTCACCTTCACTCGCCTCGACGTCATCCCTTATTTCTTCTTTTTACAGGAGGAGGCGATGGTTTTCCATGTACCATTGTCACACTGAATCAGGGTGCCCTTCCCTTTCGTCGGCCCCGGCTTGCACAGCTTCGCCCCATGCTTTTTCTCCGAGCCATGAAAGACACAAGCTCTCTTGGGACAGGCTTTCCCTTTTGTCCACTTGCCATCATAACAATGGTAAAGAAGATTCGTACTAAAATCGCAGACAGAGCCCTTGTGAATCCCCGCCGGCAACCCGCCCTTGGGCATACAATTTTTCCAGACCTTACAAGACTTTCCCTTCAACCAGGTACCGTTCTGACATGACCACCACCAATCCTGCGAACATCGTTTGCTATTGTGTACATATTTGCGACTCTTGCCTTTTTTGTCTTTGCCCAAACAAGACTTGCAGTTTCCATACGCTTCAAACACACTGCGGTAACACTTTCTCCGCAACCCAGACTTCAGAAAACAAACTATCTGCCCAGAAGCTACACTTCTCTTCTTGCCGTTGATGGTCCCAACACATGGCTTGTCCTTGCACTTGGTAGCTCCCGCTTTGGCGTAAGTACCAAAAGGACACTTTTGACAACCCTGCTTCGTCGCAATACCTGTTTTTGATGAGTATGTGTTAACCGGGCACTTCTTACATTTCGTCAGGCCATACTGACCGGGAGGGCACTTTTTCGCCTGCGCCAGGGCCGGAAAAAAGAAGACCAACCCCATAACAAGAGGCAACATGGCTCGCCACATTGCAAGTACTCCAAAACATTCAATTTGACTTTTTGATTTCATCAGAAAAAAAACCTCTTATGTTGTGGGCGTGGAAACCCCCTCCAGAATCTACAGGATGCAGCCCGGATGGGGTGGGAGAAGTTGACACAACACTCTCTTTACGAAAAGTACACTTTATTTGCAGTAGGCTTTGTTGTCGGATCGGACTTCACAACCTTTCGAGCAATCTCCAAGTTTGGTTCCGCTGCCATCGGTGACAGGAGAAAAGTTACACTTGTACCTTGCGGTGCTAGAGCAATACTCTTGGCCGCCTTCTTTGCCGCCAATACACTTACAATAAGCCTGTGCAGAGCCACCCAAGGGGACACCACCTTTGTAATAAACTTCCATGTCCGTAATCGCAGGTCGATACGATCCACAGAAATCATTCCGACAAGTAGAGCTACCATACGAACCGATGCGACAACGGTAAGAATGGCCGATATTGCAGTAGTTACTACCTGCAAGGTTGGTGTAGAAGTCATGTCCACCTCCCCACGTTGGACCATAGCCAAGATTGCCATAGAGATAGCGACCATTCCTATAATAAGAGTGTTTGTACTTTTTGGTCAGCGAGAACAAGAAGCTGCTCTTTCCACCAAAGTAATTACGTCTGGTGTTCCAGGATGTTGAGGCATACCCTCCAACGAGGCGCTCATTGGTCTGACCACCGTTGAGTTTGACAACCATCACAGTGACACCTCGACCATCACAACGACTGTGGAAGGTTTTGGAGTTTCCACCGTGAAGGCTGCGTTTGTAACATAAGGTCCAGCCCTGGTGTGGAGTTCCCACCCATGTATTAATCTGCTTCATGTGCTGGTAACCCAACAATGTCCCACCCGTGAACAGGTCCGTGTCTCCTGTCGCTGGACCGGTTCCATTGTAACAGCCATGGGTACAGGTATTTTGTTTTGCACCGAGACCATTAGCATCGTACGTTTCCACACACAAGTAACGTGTATTTCCCACGCAATAAGCCTGCCTCAACGTACGACCCGCTGGGCATTTACAGAATCCAGCACCATAGCAACCGTACTTGCAAGTCGCACTCTTCGTCCAGGCATAGGCAGTGCCTGGATTGGTACACTGTTGACTTTCACTTCCACTGCAACGATAGGTCTTGGGAACACAGATATTGCATATGGCTGATGCAGTGCTCGCGTTGGTATAGGTGCCCAAGCATCCGTTTGCACCACAGTTGGCTTTGATGCTCCAAGAGCCCTCCTTCAGCCGCTCTTCTTTGCACTGGTAAATCACAGAACCGATGCTCGAACCAAAGCTATTGTCCTTAACAAAGACCTCCAAGTTACTAACAATGGGTCTGTATGTACCACAGAAATCATTCCGACACGCGGCTTGTGCATACGTGCTCACACGACACTTGTAACTATGACCCAAGTTACAATAGTTACTACCAGCAAGGTTGGTGTAAAAGTCATGTCCTCCACCCCACGTGGGGCCATACGAATTGTTGGTATACATATAATTGGAGTATCGATACCAAGCGTGTTTGTATTTGTTGGTCAACGAAAAAAGAAAACTCTTTTTATCACCCAAATAACGTGCAGAGCCACCCCAAGATTGGCTGGCATATCCACCGATCAGACGCTCCGTACTTTGACCAGCATTGAGCTTCGCCACCATCAACGTAGGACCTTTACCATCACATCGATTGTGGAATATTCCTGTGTTTCCTCCATGAACACTGCGCTTGTAACAGAGCTTCCAATTTTGGCCCTTTGTTCCCACCCAGGCATTGATCTGCTCTCTTTGGGCCTTTGTGAGCAAAGTTGTGCCCTGGAACAGATTCACCACAGCACATCGGGTTGTGTTGTGGTTGTAGTCTTTGCCTCTATCGCGACATTGACAGTAGCCATCTCCCTTACAACCCGCAGCACAATCATGAGAACCGTAACTACCTGAGGAGAGAGTGCTGTGGAACTGACAGAAGTAGCTTGTTTTTCCTGTACAGTACTTCTTTCCAGGAAGTTGTCCACCCGGACACTTACAATACGCTTGCCCTGAACCCGTCAGATTCGAGCCGGGATCTTTGTAATAAACCTCAACCTCGCTAACAACGGGGTTGCCATCCGAACCACAGAAGTCTTCGCGACAATCTTTCCCACCATAAGAACCGATTCGACACTGGTAGGTAAAGCCCAGATTGCAATAGGCTTTGTTACCGACATCTCCATCCCCACCTGTGGTAAAATCATGGCCTCCACCCCACGTGGGGCCACTGGTGATAGAGCTAAGCACATAAGAAGTACTCTGCTTGTATCGATGTTTGTAGTTATGGGTCAAGGAAAACAAGAAACTACTCTTATCGCCAAAGTAGCCGTTGCTCTTGCCCCAGGAATCATTGGCATACCCTCCAACCAACCGCTCACTCACCTGACCTGCATTGAGCTTCACAACCGTAACTGTCGGCCCTTTGTTGTCACAGTGTTTGTGAAACGCTGCT
>JALTMC010000171.1 GCA_027005175.1 Myxococcales bacterium | reverse complement strand
CCCACGTCCTGTGACCCGTCGCCCTGCCCCACGTCCGACTCCAAGACCTGTTGTGATCGCACGACGGCCTGCCCCTCCCATCCGAGTTGCCCCACGACCCACTCCTCCACGTCCAATGGTTGTAGCTCGACCCATCCCACGCCCCGTGACCCATCGCCCAACTCCTGTTGCACGACGGCCTGCCCCCAGGCCCATTGTGATCGCCCGACGACCTGCACCTCGTCGGGCAATCCCCATCCGTCGTATCGCTCCAAGTATCGCCCCCAAACGCTTGGCCGTTGTAGCTCGCCGTGCTGTACCAGTAGCACGTCGGAAAGTACCATCCAAACGCAAAGTTCGTGTAGCAACAGGACCCACTCTTTCACGACGACAACCACCTCCTGCAGCCAGCACCTCACTTGTACAAAAACCCATTTTCTGGGCATGGGTTTCTGTAGGTGTAGCCGCAGCAGCGACAGGTGTTGCTATTAGTTTTGGTGCACTCTCACAAGCCAGACTCAATGAAGTCAATCAAAAGCTAAAGAATAGTCAAACCGGTCAGGCTTTGGTTTACAAGACAGACATTCAGCCTCAAGTAGCAGAGGGAAAAAGTAACGCCCTTGTTGCAAATGTAGCCATCGGCTTCGCTCTTGCAGGTGCTGTTGCAGCGACGACTCTCTTCGTTATCTCCACGAATCGCCCGAAAAAACCCCGCAGTCCATCCGCTCTTCCCTCTGGCAACACAACATTGCAAATCATCGTTGGACAAGTGGAGTAGACAGCCTCCACAGAGATCGTACTCCCCTACTCCAACTCAAATAGTATAACAACACTTCCATACCCGTTTGGACGGGCTCAACTCTTTTCACGTTTGGATGGGCTCAATTCTTTTCACGTTTGGATGGGCTCAATTCTTTCCAAACACATCGCCGGGAAATCTCTCAGGCCATTCAAACTTTGTATCCGTAGAGTCCAAGAGAGTGCCGCGATTTTGGTACTCGGTGCCGCTGGGATTTTTGAATATGATATCGTTGTCGACGATTTCATAGGAGCCTTCGATATCAGGCTCTTGCTTTTTGAGCGTTTCTGCGTCGCGATAGGCTTTAAACTGGCCACTTTTGGTGAAGATCATAGTCGCGATTTTGTAGTCGGCAGAAGCTTTCCCTGTTTTCGGAGAGGAAGTGAAGGTACCCTCAATGAAGCGAGGTTTGGAAGAGACACCACCACCAGAGCCACCGGGAAGACCAGAGCATCCAGACCATAAAAAGATGGCAGAAGACAGGATAAAAATGGATAACAAGAAGCGGTTCAAACGCTGTGACATTTCTTCCTCCATACACTTTCCGTTAGCAACAAACCAATCTGGATACGACAATACCAAAGACATCAACAACACCTTCTCTTGACTAACATAATGATTCTTTCTCGCCTTTGGCAAAACACGGGAACTTTACCAAAAAGAAAGTTCATGCGGGGCTGTTCCGCGTGCTGCGCTCGGCTTTGCAAACAATATGCCAGCGTATCACATGCCAAAAATCGATCTCAAAGTTTTGACATAAGTTCTCAAGAGAGGTACTTCCATGGTAGAGAAGACAGGGAACTGTTGATCGGTTTCGATGTCAGACCACAAAAGAACCTTGCGTGGTTTTTGGAAAGATGGTATATCATCTTGACGTTCGACTCTTGCGGTGAAGGAGAACCCGAGAAATGATGGGATTTATTGCAGACTTTTATATTAAGGGTGGCGAGTTTATGCACCCAATCGCTCTTTGTTCCGTTGTGGGACTTGGGCTCATAATAGAACGGTTTATCTTCCTGTTCTTTAAGTACAACATCAACGGTAAAGCGTTTATGGCTCAGATCCAAAAGCTGGTGATGGCCAACAACATCGACCGTGCGATCAAGCTTTGCAACGCAGCCCCGGCTGCCGCATTGCCCAAAGTCATAAAAGCAGGACTGGCCCGAGCTAACAAAGGCCGTGAATCGATCTCCAACGCTTTGGAAGAAGCCTCTCTGGAGATCTTGCCCAAAGTTCAAAAACGAACCAATAACCTCAGCGCGATCGCAAACGTCGCAACCATGCTGGGTCTATTGGGAACCATTTTTGGTCTGATCAACGCCTTCCGCGCACTCGACAGTGCTGCTGCGGAAGACAAAGCCAAAATGCTTGCTCAGTACATCTCAATCGCACTGAACACAACTGCATTCGGCTTGATTGTGGCTATTCCTTGTCTCACTGCTCACGCCTTCTTGGGCTTTCTGACCAAAAAGATCGTTGACGAGATCGAAGAATACTCCACCAAACTTGAGCACATGCTAGCTCACCGCCTCAAAAGCCAATCCCAACGCTAAGCAAAAACCCCTTCGACCCTTCCAAATCCCCTAAGTCCTTGGAAACCTCGATCCAAGCCTTTGATCTTCCATCGAGAGGCTCAAACAAGTCCTTGGAGTTTCTGATCTTCCATCGAGAGGCTCAAACAAGTCCTTGGAAGCCTCTGATCTTCCATCAAGAGACTCAAACAAGTCCTTGGAAGTTTCTGATAAGTCCTTGGAAGTTTTTGATCTTCAATCGAGAGGCTCAAACAAATCCTTGGTCGCCCCACACACAGGACAGATCCAGAAATCATCAGGAATGTCGTGAAATGATGTTCCTGGAGCAATACCATTCTCAGGATCACCTAAAGCAGGATCATATACAAAGCCGCAAGGCAAACAATAATATTTGGTCATATCTGTCTCTTTTGTCTTTTCTTCCACTGGCATTCTATCTCCTTGTTCGTTAGGGTCCGTCCAAAAAGAAAGTCGTTGATTTGCGCTTCGATTCGCCGCCCTGACAAGGCTCTCTGACGAGAGAATAGCTTGTTATTCCGAGGAAGTGGAACGCAGCCAGGATGGATAAAGCGGAGATGCAAACTGTATAGGTTATTTTTGGACGGACCCTTAATGGGGTTTTTCAAATGGGGTTTCAAGAGTGCAAAAAGGTGATCGTTTCACCATGGACACTTCCATATCCTTGTGCTCATCTCTCCTAAAGTAGAGATGAGCAATCCTCCGTCTGCGATTACATTAATACGATAATAAAATCAACTTATTGAATTTTGTTTCATCAAACACTACCGACTCCCCGTCAAAATAAAGAAAAGGTATATGTTACCCCGAACAGTACTAACATCGGGATTGACAGTTGTGCTCCGATCACCTGAACAGTGATTGGAAACTTAGCCATCAGGTTGAGTTGTAGAGTTGATACAGGCTGCCAGTAGACGCCGATGGTAGGAATCAGATCGGTGCGTCCGCTGTTTTCGTCGTCCTGGTTACCAGACCATCGGCTGGGAGCTTCATAATAAACCTCGGCCTGTAACAAAAAGGTCCAAGTTTTTAGCCCAAAGCCGGTACTCACTCCCAGCCCGGCTGTCAACTTAGCACCTGCTCGATAGCCAAACGTATTTTCGTAAAGGGAAGCTCGTACATTACTCCATCCAAGTATCCGAAGCAAAGGAAGACTGTAAGACACGGTTAAACTAGCAGTGGGATCAAATGTACCTGAACCAAAAAAGATATGTTGATGCTCTTTACCTTCTTTCTTCAGGCGGTCAGGATTAGGTTCTGTTCCTCCTGCAGGAAAGGTCAGGCCAATCCCAACCTCCAACAGCCAACCTCGATGTTTGAGAGGTTGTAAAATTCGGAAAAAACTTTGAAGACCGACATCTCCAATTCCAAAAAGAGTTTCATCACGATGATGAATTGAAGTAAAGCCAGTAAGCAATCCGCCTTGGGCATCCTCGAATTGAGGAGAGGTTTTTGCGAGTCGGAGTGGCATTTGGAGAGCAACACTGAACCATTCCGTAATTCCCAGCCTAGCATTCAAATCAACATTCATTAGCCACACATCCACGAGGTGCTTATACGCTTGAATGTCCTTAAGTTTTCCTGTTTTTATATCGCGTTCGAAATCTTCTTTGTCTACATCGTGCTCTGTACGAACGTAGGTTCCCACCCACTGAAGACCCAGTTGGAGTTGCCCCTTTTGCTTGAGCTGCTGCTGATTGACGCCTCCTCCCGGGAGGTTTGGATTCATTCAGGCAGTTCAGGGACTGGCCCAAGCCAAGGGAGAACAAGACAACCACCAGAGAAGAACAACAAGCACTCGTAATTTCAATACATTACACCCTTTTAATTGACTGCATTTAATGGTTTTCATTTGAGACCGGATATCTTACGAACAAGCCTACTTTTCCGACAACAAACAAGAACGTAAGGCAATGCTTTTGAAACCCGGACAAACACCACATCTTATCAATGTCTAAGTGCTAGAACACTGACCGGTTGGAAGAACCGAGTAAAAGCAGTCCGTTGCGAGTCTGACAAGGCATGACGCCGAGGCATACTTTCGCTATTCCAAGAAGTCATAACGAAGTCAGACGACGTAAATGGCTGTTTTTGCGACCGACGGCAAACCGGTCAGTGTTCTAGACAACTGGCTGTCCCAAACCTGCGGAACGAAGGATTGCTTCATCTACACCTCGTCCTGTGCAACAATCGGCAAGTTGGCCGTCAATGACTACTGCAGGAAGTGAACTGATACCCAAAGACTTTGCGCGAGTAAAAACCTCCGGATCTTGCATGTTGAGAACACTAACTTCACAGGATTCACAAGCAATGTCGTTGACTAACTTGATTGCATTATCGCAAACTGTGCATCCGGCACTGAAGATTTCGATGGTCCGTTTTTTCATGATATCTTCTCCTTTTAAAAATAGATGAATCATCACTGCACTTCTGTAGCGCAGCCAGAGCAAGGGGCCGAAGATTCAAGTTTTTTCGGCCAAGTATTCCACACTGAGGCAATGGCAAGCAGACCGACTCCGGTATACATGGCCGGTTCGCTGTCGAAACCAAACTTTCCGATCAAGAGGAGAGCAGAGGCCAAGAATCCGAAAAAAAATGGCCTGTATCCATGCCGACGTTGAGCACGGAACACAAGTGTTCCTAGTGCAATCACAAGAAAGATTGCCGTGAGGGGCAGTAACCAAGTGGTCTCCGCAAGAACCCCAAGGCCAATAGAGCTGAGAATACCGGCATAGGCAGGCCAGCAGGCAGGACATGCCACCTTTGGCAGAAGACCAATTCCGATGCTTGGAAGCATCGCAAGCATCGATTTTTTGCGAAAACGCGAAACAGTCGGTTTTCGCACATGAGAAGCACTTAGAGCATTAGCAATCAATTCGATGGATGGTGCTTTGGTGATAGAGCCATCTTTTGCTATATAAATGCGGCAACTCTCGGAACTTGTGGGAGAAGAGCCAGCAACATCAACACCATTGACTAGAATTGTGGGAGAGCCATAGCCGTGGAGGTGCTCCGGCAACCCTGAGTCACTGATACGCCACTCCTGCCATTGGGCCTTCTGGCCTGCTTGTTTACTCGCCTTCAAAAGATTGTTTCGGGCTGTTTGAACGTTTGGGCATTCCTTGCCCCAAATAAAATCAATCTGTGAGGTCATCGTCTGCCTCATTATCTAATCCAATCCTAAGAGGTCCCATGGTGATCTCCTTTTTCTGAATACAAGGTAAGTTCCGTACCAACATACGGAGTCAAGACTTTTTGAAAAATTTATTGTAAAATTTTTAAATAAACTCTGTATCTACTTGAATCTATTATTTTTTAGTTTTTTTTTCATTCCAAGCTCAAGATTTAAATGCGGATTCTCTTGAGAGGGTGAGTTGCAGAAGCTTGTCGGTTACGGAGCACTTATTCCTGGCCTGAGTCATTCCTATTGTTTGTCGCGAGGGCAAGCAAAACCTAAGTAAATGCAAGAGAGACACGGTTTTCGTTCTCAAAGACTTGATTCTCCACGTCGAGCCACCAAAGCGGACCTGACAAAGAACAGGGCTAGCACACAGGAGCGTGCCCAGCAGAATGATTTGGGCCAGGTTTGAGAATTGAATCGTCATAAACCCAGACGAGGCAGCGAGATGAGAGGGCGATGACATTGCAGACAGCCCGCACGCACCCATAGTTTGACGTCCTCGCCTGCTCGATAAACATCGATAACATCGCGAAGTTCAGCAAGCAATTCTTGGAAATCGATTTTTTGAAGAAAAGGACGCCACTCCAGCAGGAAATGATGGCGAAAGAAGGCGGACTCCAACAGAGCGGCTGCGTCAGAAAAGATCATTTGAAAGGGATGTAGCTCCAGAGAGACATCACCAAAGCCAGAGCGTTGCAAGAGAAAGAGAGCCTCTTCAGGAGAAGGAAAGCCAAGCCTCTGAAACTTGAGTTGACGAAGGAGTTCACGTTCGTCCAACCGCTCTATTGTAGTGGAGAGCACAGAAAAGAGGTTCTCAAAGCTACCACGCATCGGTAGGGTAAATACACCAGGAGCACCAGGTTTCAAGAGACGCAATAATTTGAAAAGAAAGTGATCGGGCTCTGCAATATAAAACAAGCCGAGATTGCTGAAGATCAGATCGAGAACACCGTCTGCAAACTGGAAGTCATTCAAAGAATGACGTTGAAATAGCACCTTTCCTTCACGAACAACCTGCTCTCCTTGTTCAAAGGCGATCTCGATCATTTCAAGAGAGGGTTCTAGCGCAATCAATCTTGCTTTGTCTGCAAGTCGTTGAGCCAACTCGATCGTAAGATACCCAGTACCACATCCAACTTCAACGACAGTTCCAGTGAGTGGGTTTGGTAGCTTTTGCACCAGAAGTTGGGAAAAGGGTCTCCCCCAAACAGGCACAATCTCACGATCGTATATGGAACTGATCCGATCAAAGTCCATCATTCATCTCATTAACAAAAAGTCATACTACGTTCAGCTTTCAACCGGACGGTAATTCACCTTTAAATGATTCTAGAAATCGACTGGACATAGCACAAAAACAAACAACATGTCCAGACAGTTTCACCTGCAGACTTGATTTGTGTTCACCATTGAGACAAGCCTGAGCCTCAACATCCAACAACAACTTCCCCTTTCTTTGGGACT
>JALTMC010000170.1:4832-6980 GCA_027005175.1 Myxococcales bacterium | reverse complement strand
TGCTTGCTTATCTGCGCTTATAACGAGGATCGGGTAAGGTTGGGCGATGGTATGGGTCGGCGTTGTTTGCCTTGCAGAATCGAACAACACGGAAGGACTGCATCTTGTAATGAGGTCGTTGCCTCTCTGTGTTTTCCCATCTGCCTTGGACATAGCCAGACATCGCATAGCGACGATTGGCTTTTAAGGGAGCGCATGACATGCTGCAAGTCGAGCCTCGGCAGGCGATCCGCTGGTTTCGAGATTGGGCGGTACGAAGCCATCCGTCCAATGTTATCTGGGCCCTGGGACCTCGGAGTCGAAGCCGAGCCTGGCAAGGGAGACAACAGGGCTTCGAGCGTTGGGGGCAGGGTTGTGATGCACAAACAGGACGGGACATGCGAAGCATGCCAGTGACCCAAATGAGGCGGTTTTGAAAACGCTCGGGGAAGCGCACAATCTGACGAATCGGTACAGGAGACGACGGAGGGCAAGCTCCTCGTGCCCATCGAATATTAGGCAATTCGGAACCTTTGAGGGAAGAGCGAATCCATAACAGAGCAGGGACTGCGATTAAAAGAGCAGTGGCGATTCCAGGGAGCCGAAGCCTCTGAGGGAGAAGTTGATGGTTGGAATGTGTTTTCGCGATCCATTGTTGTAACCACTGCCAAAGTCCGACCGTTCGATTGACAGGATGGGGTCTTTGTGGTCTTGTACGGTAAAACACAGGGCTGTACCTTTCTCTGTTGGCTTGCTCCACAACTTCGAACGATGCAGTGTGTCGATGTTGGAGCCTGGAGTCAAGAGTATGGACGAATAACAAGGGCGAGAATTGATGTTGGATTGGAAGCAAACCACAGGCTTCTGGCGGGGTCTTATGTGGTGCGGGTTCGGGCTTGGATTGTTGCTGGGTACAGGATGTGAACCCATGCAACGTTTTGAGGTCCCCGATTATCAGCGCAAACCAAAATTGAAATACAAACGATATCGGCTGAAGACCAAAGTTATTCTGCCACGTGCTGATGCATTGCCTTCCTGGTCAACCATTGCAGATACACAACGCAGCTCTATCTTTCAACCGGAACCTGTGAAACTACAAGGTCAGATGTGGCTACGTGCCAGTAACAGCAAGGTGTTTGACTTCTATTTTCAACGCAGCAATCTTATGGCAGGTCGAACCCTCTCTCGTGTGGCTGACCAGGTCGCTCGCTTTGCAAGCGTATGGCTGGAGCAGCCTTTCTCCAAGAGAATTCATGTCCTGGTGATTCCTCGTACCCGGTCGGCCTTTCTGGCGCAGGCCAAACCAAAGCCCACCTCACAAAGCTCCAGCCGTCCTTCGTCCCGACCTGTCGCTTCGCCTGTTACTACCCGCGTTGCTCGCTATCCTCGTATTGGAGCATCACAAATTGTGATCTTTTCGGGTGCTGACAATGACACCAAATTGTCGGAATACGGTCTCGTCGGAGAGCTAATACAGGCTTCCGTACGTTGGCTCTTAACCCAAGACGCAAAGCTCCAGCCCAAGCGATTCTGGCGTAGCCTGGTGATCCCTGCTTACTTTGACTTGCGCGGGACAGGTGCTATGAACTCTTGGAGCTTTAACCGAACCATCACTCCAAAATACCGGGAGATCTTGCGTACGTCTGGGTTTCCTTCCGTGGCTGATGTGACACGATGGGTTCGGTATTATTCTGAGTTCGCACCTCTTACCAAACAGCACATTGTTCAGGTGAGTAGCTCATTTCTTGGCTTTCTTGAAGATGCATACGGACACCGTGTGCTGGCTCTTATTTTGCGGAAACTCGCCAAAACGCCCAAGGTATCTTTTGCCCAATGTACAACAGCCGTTATTGGAAAACCTGCGCCTGCATTGTGGCAAGAGTGGAAGCACTACTTTGACTCTTTAAGATGGCGTCGTTTTTTGTTGCACAAGCTGTAGAGTAGAAAATACGAATGTCTGGATCGACTTGCTTATGGTTGTGGGCCTCTGCGCCCGTTCTTTCACAATTACCCGGATGGTATGTCTACGGATTTACCTTTTTGTTTGGAGCTATTGTCGGTAGCTTCCTCAATGTTTGTATCCTACGTATCCCTGAAGAAGGGGTCTCTATCTTTTTCCCGCGAAACTCGCGCTGCCCGGTGTGTGAGTACGAAATCCGTTGGTACGAC
>JALTMC010000170.1:0-4822 GCA_027005175.1 Myxococcales bacterium | reverse complement strand
ACAATATACCCATTCTTAGCTGGCTGCTCTTGCGTGGTCGATGTCGGTCTTGCAAAACTCCGATCTCCTTGCAGTATCCACTGGTTGAGCTTATGACCGCTGTGATGGCTTTGGCCGTCGTAAAGCATTTTGGCCTACAGCCGGTGTCTTTGGTCTGGTTTGCTCTGATCTGCTCTCTGATTGTCATCACTTTTATCGACATGGCGTATTGGATCATCCCTGATGTGATCACCTTGCCCGCCCTTGTGCTCGGGGTCGTCTTGGCTGCCTTGCTGGGGCCTCCTGCTCTTCCTTCCTGGCAAGATGCCGCTTTTGGAGCGTTGTTTGGTGGGGGCCTCTTCTTACTCATATCCTACGGGTATACATGGCTGAGAAAGCGAGAAGGGATGGGGATGGGGGATGCCAAACTTCTCGGAATGCTCGGTGCCTTCTTCGGATGGAAGATGCTCCCCTTGGTGATCCTCCTCGCCTCCGCTCAAGGTCTTGTCGCCGCCTTTCTCCTCTACGCTCTTGGCTGGCGAGAAGGCGTTCCCGAAGACTTTTATGAAGAGGAAGACCCGACCCCACAAGAAGAGACTGAACTGGCAGAAGAATCCACAGTACAGGTAGAACTCGAAGCTTCTGATGAAACAGAGCGGGCGGAAGAATTCGAAGTCTCTGATGAAACAGAACTGGCGGAAGAATTCGAAGTCTCTGGTGAAACAGAGCGGGCGGAAGGGGTTGAGGTCGTCTTGTCTGAGGTGGAAGAACAAGACATTGCCGAGCGTGAGGTTGGCAAGGATGAGACGATTGCTGCCCCTGGTGAGTGGAGTGAGGGGGAGTCTGACTCTGGATTCGAAGAGGAGGAGGAAGAGCTGGGCTTACGAGGCGTAGCGATCCCATTTGGTCCATTTCTGTCTCTCGCTGCCATTGAGGTGTTGTTTTGGGGGGAGCGGATTTATGTTTGGCTGGCCCAAACTCTACGCTTCTAATCGCTACTTTCGTATTGGAGGAGAATTTCTGTGCGGTACGGACTGCGCCGACAACTGATTCTCAACCTGGGACTTGTGATGCTGTTGTCATCCCTGTTGTTGAGTTTCTTTGCCATGCATATGATGCAGTTTCGGTTCATTCAGGATCGCACACGTTATCTGCGCATTGTCTCTGAACAGATCGACCAATCTGTTTTGTTGTCTATTGCATTAGAACAGGCTTTGTCCAAAGAGAAACCTTTACTTCAGCGAAGAAACCCATTTAAGGGACAGATTGTATCCAAGGCCAAACCTTTTATCTGGATGCCTGAGTTGGGTACGAATGGCACATTGTGGCCAACCGATGCAGCGATTGTCTATCGTTCTGGGAAGATTAGAGATTTAATGGGTTTGCCACCTCCCAATCTTCAGCGTCGCTTGCAGCGACTTCAAAAGAAGGAGATGAGGGAGAAGAGGAATCCCCAGTCCCATCGTGTCCCCTCTCTGGCAAAAGGTGTGGGACTTCCCATGAGTAGCGATGTTCAATGGTTTCGATTAAGACTCACACAGCGGGTGGTGTGGGAGCGATATCGCACCCTGTTTCGCAAAGGAAAAAGAGTCGGAACACTCTGGCTACGGTGGGATATCGGAGCGATGCGTAAGGAGTTTTATACTTACCAAGGTCTGCTCTTTTTGTACCTGATCTTATTTTGTCTTCTCATCTTGTTTGTTGTGATGTTGTTTTTAGAGGGGCGCTTGGTCCGTCCTCTCAATCGGTTGGGAAAGGCGATGTCGGGGCTTCCTGAAGGGAGGACCTCTAGTGATCTGGGAGACGAAGTCTCACGTCGGGACCAGATCGGTGATGTTGCTCGTGCCTTTCTGGCCATGAGCGATATCTTGCGACAACAATCTCATGAACGAGAAAAACATATTCAAGAGCTTGAATCGGCAAACAAAGCCCTTGAGCGTGCACAAGAAGAGCTTGTACAACGGGAGAAGCTAGCAACGGTTGGCTCTCTTGCGGCAGGTGTGGCTCATGAAGTGGGGAATCCTCTAAGCGCGATTATGGGCTACAGTGACCTACTTCAAGGAAGCAAAGAATGGGGCGAACTGGAACGTGATCTGGTGGAGCGTATCTCAGGTGAGACGAAGCGAATCGACCGCATTATCCGAGACCTTCTTGACTATGCCCGCCCCGTTCGCCAGGACAAATCCGGTGATCCTGTGAACTCTGTTAAAGAGGCTCTGGAGCTGCTTCGTTTGCAACAACGCTTTCGCGATATGCAGGT
Source organism: Myxococcales bacterium (assembly GCA_027005175.1). Classification (GTDB taxonomy): domain Bacteria; phylum Myxococcota_C; class UBA6777; order UBA6777; family UBA6777; genus M3003. The sequence continues at coordinate 2,583 of JALTMC010000170.1, read as the reverse complement.
TGAGACGGTCTGGCAAACTCCATTGCCTTTGGTTCGACTCTCGGAAAGCTACTTGATCCAGGTTTTGATCAATATCTTGCTCAATGCAGCTGATGCATGCGGTGGAACCGGTCGAATCACTGTTCGTGTCTTCACAGTAGAGACCTTTGTGGTGATTGAAATTACGGACAGTGGACCCGGAATTCCCTTTGAGGTTCGTGAGACTCTCTTCGAGCCCTTTGTGACCACAAAAGATCCAGGCAAAGGGGTTGGTTTGGGGCTGGCTTTGTGTCGCCGCTTGGTGGCCGAAGCAGGGGGCCGTCTTGAAGTTGGTGATGCTGTTGACGGCGGTGCTGTCTTTTCTATCGCATTGCCTGCCGACGCTGAGATTCTTCCCGTTGAGGATGAAAAAGAGGAGAGTGAGAGCGGCAAAGACGAAGAGGGGGATGTCGAGGTTCAGGTCGTCACAACATCGAGCGAAGCTTGGGTGAGTTTGTGGGAGGCCTCCGAGAGTGAATCCCCCGAAGCCAACGACTCCAATGACAAGGACCCAGCCAAGTAAACGAAGAGGAGCTTGCCATGTCTGTTTCGATTGCGAGAGAAGGTCCTGTTTTCATCGTTACCATGGAACGACCTGATGTGTGCAATGCAGTTGATCGCGACACTGCCGAGGCATTGGCCGATGCATTTCAACAATTTGATACGGACGAAGATGCCTCTGTGGCTGTTTTGTGGGGGCGAGGAGGTAACTTCTGCGCGGGAGCTGATCTGAAAGCTGTGGCAGAAGGTCGTCCCAACCGAATCGATCCAGAAGGCGACGCTCCCATGGGACCCACACGAATGCTTCTCTCCAAGCCTGTACTCGCTGCTATCTCTGGTTATGCCGTCGCAGGTGGTCTTGAGCTGGCTCTCTGGTGTGACCTGCGTATTGTAGAAGAGAGTGCCGTGATGGGCTGTTTTGAACGACGTTGGGGGGTCCCTCTTGTCGATGGTGGGACCGTTCGATTGCCCCGCCTTATCGGCTTGAGTCGGGCCATGGATATGCTCCTTACTGGCCGAGCTGTCGATGCCAAAGAGGCCCTTCATTTCGGGCTGGCCAACCGTGTGGTTGCCGATGGAACCAGTCTGACAGAAGCCATCTCCATGGCTCATCAGATCGCGGCCTTCCCTCCGATCTGTATGCAAAATGACAGACTCTCTGCCTACCGTCAGTTTGGAATGTCACTTCCTGATGCTCTCGCGCAAGAGTTTGCTTTGGGTCAGGCCGCACTCGCACAAGAGACGGTCTCGGGGGCCACTCGCTTCTCTTCTGGAGAAGGACGTCATGGCTCTTTTGAGAAAACAGACTGAAGTTTTGGGATGGCCCATTCTAGCTCTTCTTGTGAGATCACCAAGGGAGGGGCAAGGCGAATTGTTTGCTCATGGGTTTCTTTGCAGAGGATTCCCTCTTGCATAAGCGCCATGACATAAGGCTTTGCGGTGCCATACTCTGCTTTGATCTCAATGCCGGTGAATAAACCCATCCCGCGGATGTCTTGGACCATGGGGCTTTGGACCTCTCGCAGGGCGTTTCGCAAAAATAACCCCTTTTCCTCAGAGTGCTGGGCCAACTTGCCTTCTTCCAAAAGTGCCAATGCCTCTAAAGAAACGGCGCAGGCCAGGGGGTTTCCTCCAAAGGTGCTGCCGTGTTGGCCAGGCTTCAGCAATCCAAGGATGTCTTGGCGCGTGACTACCGCTGAAATGGGATACAATCCTCCACCCAATGCTTTCCCTAAAATAACAACATCCGGTTGGCTCTCTTCATGCTGGTAGCAAAAGCATCGGCCTGTACGACCCAAGCCTGTCTGAATCTCATCCACCATTAACAGAACGTTGTGACGAGTACAAATCTCCCTGACCTCTTTGAGATAACCTGTGGGAGGGATGATCACACCACCTTCTCCCTGGATCGGCTCTACCAGAAATGCAGCAGTATGAGGTGTGATCGCTCTCTCTAGAGCAGAGGCGTCTCCATAGGGAATGGACCGGAATCCCGGCGTTAATGGCCCAAATCCATCTCTGTTCTCTGGCTCTGTCGAGAAGCTTATAATGGCAATCGAGCGACCGTGGAAATTGTTGTGGCAAACGATAATCTCTGCTTGGTTGGCAGGGACTTTTTTTTCCAAATAAGCCCACTTCCTCGCCACCTTCAGTGCGGTTTCAACAGCTTCTGTTCCGCTGTTCATGGGAATGGCTAAGTCCAATGCACAGAACTCTGTTACCTTTTTGTACCAGGGACCTAGCTGGTCATTAAAGAAAGCACGTGATGTGAGTGTCAGCCGATCCATTTGTCGACGCATCGCATCCAGCAGGCGTGGATGTCGGTGCCCAAAGTTGAGAGCAGAATAAGCACTCAACATATCAAGGTATCGCTTTCCATCAACATCCGTGACCCAAACTCCTTCCCCGTGTGACAACACCACAGGCATGGGCTTGTAATTATGAGAGCCATACTTCTCTTCTAATTCTATCCAATCTCGCGACGATTCCATCTTGTTCTCCTCTCCAATTCATCCGTGTTATCACACAACACTCTCAGCTACCTTGTGCAAAAGGCCAAAGAAC
>JALTMC010000169.1 GCA_027005175.1 Myxococcales bacterium | reverse complement strand
ATGCTTGTTTTTGGACAAAGCTCTTTTTGTCGTTGAAAAAAAGTTTGTTTTAGAATCTCTCTTTTTACAGCCCATTACCCTCTTCTGCTTCTCTTCCAGCGTTGTTCCTCTCCAAGTTTCTCACGTTTTGCTCGTTCTTGTTAAAAGTTGATGCCTATTGTCTTTCCTCCTGTGTGAACTCTTGGTAGATAAGAGGATATGAAGGTGAAGAACCTTTGATCTCGATGGTTTGTCTTCTGTGTTATTGCAGGTGTAGTGAACTCTTTTTGCCAAAGGGGTCTTGTTTTTTGACGGTGGTTTGTACTATATTGCAGAATCCGTTCCAGACCATTGTGTTGGACTTATTGTGAAGCACCTTCGCTATGTGTTATGGTGTTGTCAGAATTTAGAGAAGTTACTTACAGAGTTGGTTTGCTGCATGGGCCAGAAGACTGTTCTCTGTATGCAGTAGAGACATTGGATAGGATACAAAAAGAATGAGCAAGATCATTGGGATTGACTTAGGAACGACCAACTCGTGTGTGGCTATTCTTGAGGGTGGGGAGCCGGTTGTTATTCCTAACGCAGAAGGCAGCCGCACTACCCCATCGATGGTTGCCTTCACCGAAAGTGGTGAGCGTCTTGTTGGCCAGATCGCGAAGCGACAGGCCATTACGAATCCCGAGAATACGGTATTTGCTGTCAAGCGGATGCTGGGTCGTCGCTTTGAGAGCGACGAGGTCCATTCTGCGTCAGAGGTCTATCCTTATCGAATTGTGGAAAGCCGCAATGGGGATGCCTGGGTTCAGGTTCGTGGTCGCAACTACAGTCCCCAAGAAATTAGTGCTATGATTCTCAGCAAGATGAAAGAGACTGCTGAGGATTATTTGGGGGCGAAGGTTGCCCAGGCAGTGATCACTGTTCCTGCGTATTTTGACGACGCCCAACGACAGGCTACCAAAGACAGCGGTACGATCGCTGGCTTGGAAGTTATGCGGATTATCAATGAGCCCACAGCTGCGGCTCTCGCCTATGGTCTGGAGCGACTGCAAAATGGTCGTCTTGTTGTCTATGACTTGGGCGGTGGTACGTTTGATGTTTCGATTCTGCAAATTGGTGATGGTGTCCTTGAAGTCCTTTCGACCAACGGCAATACATACTTGGGTGGTGAAGACTTTGACCGTCGCATTGTTCAAGATCTCTTGCGTCGTTTTCTTGCTGAGACAGGTATCGATCTCTCACAAGACAAGATGGCCATGCAGCGATTACGTGAAGCCGCTGAAAAGGCAAAACACGAGTTGTCTTCTTCCACAGAGACAGAGATCAATCTCCCCTTTCTTACCGCAGATGCGTCCGGCCCCAAGCACTTCAGTGCTCGATTGTCCCGAAAGCACCTGGAGAATCTTGTTGCTGACCTCGTTGAGATGTCGCTCGAACCCTGTGAGATGGCGTTGATGGACGCTGGTCTGACCATCAAAGACATTGATGAGGTTGTTCTGGTTGGTGGTATGACTCGGATGCCTTTGATCCAACAACGTGTGCGTCAATTCTTTGGCAAAGAGCCTTGCCGAGGTGTGAATCCCGACGAGGTTGTAGCCACAGGTGCAGCCATTCAAGGTGCGGTCCTTAAAGGTGAGGTCAAAGACCTCTTGCTTCTCGATATCACGCCATTGTCTTTGGGTGTTGAAACCTATGGTGGTGTGTTTACAAAGTTGATCGAGAAGAACACAACAGTGCCCACCCGTCGCAGCCAGATCTTCTCGACTGCGGCAGATAACCAACGAGCTGTCGAGGTTCATGTTCTCCAGGGCGAGCGTGAAATGTCCTACGATAATCGATCTTTGGGACGCTTTGAGTTGATTGGTATCCCCCCCGCTCCCCGAGGTGTGCCACAAATTGAAGTCACCTTTGAGCTAGACGCAAACGGAATTATGCACGTCGGTGCACGCGATCTCGCGACAGGCAAAGAGCAGTCGATTCGGATCACTGCATCCTCTGGTCTGGAGCCTGGCGAGATCGATCGCATGGTGCGTGAGGCTGAGTTGTATCATCAGGATGACCAGCGCAAGAAGAAAGTTGCGGAACTTCGCAACAATCTCGATGGGCTGATTTATACGACATCGAAATCATTGGAAGAGTACGGTAGCTATTTTGAGCCCAACGAGTACAATGAGATCCTGCAAGCATTGGAAGAGGCACAACGTGTTCTCGACTTGCACCCCGACGACTTTGACATGCTCCGTAGCAGCTATCAGGTCTTAGAGCAGTCCTCCTATCATATCGCAGAGGCGATGTATGCCATCTCTGCCCAACAAGGTCCTGACTTTATGGAGAGTATGGATTACCAAGAGGAGGCTCCTGACTCCGTTAATTACGACGAGAATTAACGATCTTTTTGATGTCTCTCCTACAAAAAATCCCTCTATACCGTCGGTATAGAGGGATTTTTTGTAGGAGAGACATCTTCTTATGGCTTGTGTTCCATGTTGTCGTTGTCCGTTCTTATCGCATGAGGAAGAGAAAGAGTGGGTCCGGTTGTTTCTCTGATTGTGGAGAGGTTTCTTTTTTGGTACAAGCCATGAACATACCTTTTGCTGCGTTTTCTTTGCTAGGAAGACCTTGCAGTTTGTATGATCGTGGTTACTTAACCTAGACCGCTGTTCGTTTGGAAAGCAGTGTCAATCTTACTTGAAAACTATGTTGAGGAGTTTGCGCCTTGAGCAAACGCGATTATTATGAAGTTCTCGGGGTTTCTCAGGATGTTGATGGTACTGCCTTGAAGAAGGCGTATCGGAAGCTAGCCTTGAAGTATCACCCTGATCGCAATCCGGAAGATCAAGAAGCGGCAGAGGAAAAGCTGAAAGAGATCAACGAAGCTTTTTCCGTATTGTCGGACTCGGACCGCCGCGCTAGGTATGATCGCTTTGGTCACGATGGGGTTGGTGATCTTGGTGGCTTTGGTGGTTTTGGCAACGTCAATGACTTGTTTCAAGATCTCTTTGGTTCCATTTTTGGTGACTCCTTTCGGGGCTCTCGGGGGCCTGCTCGTGGTCAGGATCTTCTTATGGAAGAAGAGCTGACCTTTGAAGAGGCTGCCCTAGGGACGGAGAAGACACTTGAAGTCCCGTATCATATTACTTGTGATACTTGTGACGGGAGTGGTGCAGAGAAGGGCTCCAAACCGGAAGCGTGCTCTGTTTGCCGGGGCAACGGTGAAGTGCGGATGCAGCAGGGATTCTTTACGATGGTCCGAACCTGCAGTAACTGTGGTGGTTCTGGTCAGGTGATCCCGAATCCTTGCAAGGCTTGCAAGGGAGCGGGCTTACAGGAAGAGTTCTCTGAGGTGGAAGTCAATATCCCACCGGGTGCATACGAGGGCTTGCGTATCCGCTTGCGTGGAAAGGGAGAGCTGTCACCCAACGGGGGACCTCCTGGTGATCTTTACATCTTGATCCGTGTGGAAGAGCATCCTTTGTTTGAAAGAGATGGCGACAACGTGATCTGCGAGATACCCATTTCATTTATTCAGGCTGCGATGGGAAGTCGGATCGATGTTCCCACCATTCATGGCATGACATCGATGAAGATCCCTGCCGGAACCCAACCAGGTACAGTGTTTCGTCTGAAGAAAAAAGGTATTCCGCGTTTAAATGGACCTGGTATGGGTGACCAAAAGGTTCGGGTCATGGTGGAAGTGCCGAAGTCTCTAAACAAAGAGCAGCGTGAACTTCTTGAGAAGTTTGAGGAAATATCGGGTGATTCGAAGGATTGCAATCCCAAGCGTCATAGTTTCTTAGAGAAGGTCAAAGGGTTTTTCCATATGGAGGAGTAAGGATGCCATCCCATCGAGCCACTCTTGTTATGTCCAAATGGACCGCGCTGCGGTCACAGGCTCTCTGGTTTGTTTGTGGTTTGTCGCTCATGGGAGCAGCTTGTCAAACACAAATACCACCCGTTAAGATCAACAACAAGCAATACAAGCCAAAGGCCAAGGAGTATCGGCACAGGTTGGATGCTCATGTTGCGCGTAAACGCGGTGATCAAAAGGCAGAGAGAAAAGCTTGGGTGAAGCTCTTGGAACAACATCCTCAAAGCCCGTTCCGGCGTGAAGCTCATCGTCGTCTGGGTTGGTTGAGTTTTGTGCAGTCTCAATGGCGACGTGCGATCGAGCATTTACAAAAAGCAGAGCCAAACACGATGAGTCAGGGGCGTGAGCGGACGCTTTCTCTGTGGGCTTATGGTGTTTCTTTGTATCGCATCAAACAATATGCGGAAGCTTCGAATGTCTTGGAGGGGATCTACAAGTCTCTCCCATCGGCCCGTCAACGAAGGGCTCGGGTGATGATGTTGAAAGCTGCCCAGAAGACTGGCAATGTTGCCTCTGAGATCCGTTGGCTAGCCGCCCAATTGAAAGAGCTACCCACAGAAAAACAGCGAGAAGTTCGAGCTCAACTGAAAAAAAAGATCGATGGCCAGCTTTCTCTGGCAAAGCTGTATAAGGTCTATTTGCAGCGTGGTGAAAAGCTTGCGTTTCCCTTTACATTGATGGCGTTGCGCTTGGCCCGATCTTATTGTCATGTTCGTGACTGGGCACGGTGTCGCTCTCTCACACAACAACTTCTGAGTGAAATACCACCCACTCATACGCTTTTTCCGATGGCTCGGAAGCTTCAAGCCCATCTGTTGTCGATACGCGGGAAGGTCTCTCCTCGAGTTCTAGGTGTTATTTATCCCAAAACAGGTCGAGGAGCGGGGATTGGACGCTGGGTTCGCAATGCGATCTATTTGGCAAAACGTCGCTATCCGAATGTGCAAATCCGTGTGATGGATTCTCGCTCTGATCCCACAGTGGCTGCGAAGGCTGTTGAGACACTTGTTTTTCGTCATCAGGCGATCGCTATCTTGGGGCCTCCTTTTTCAAGCAGTGCCATGGCAGCAGCCTTGCAGGCCCAACGTTTGGGTGTGCCGATGCTGACGATCGCTATTCGAGAGAGCATCCCCAAAGTCGGGCCATTCATCTTTCGTAACAATCTCACGTTGTCGCGAATGGGTCGCTCTATGGCGCGTTATGCTGTTCAGCAGTTGGGGCATCGGAGGCTTGCAGTGATGTTTCCCAACCGCTCTTCAGGTCGAATCCAGACCGCAGCCTTTTGGAAAGAGGTCGAGCGTTTGGGGGGGCGCGTTGTAGGGGCGGAGGCTTACGATCCAGGAATCAGTGACTTTACTGATGCAGCAAAGCGTCTGGTGGGTCGATACCACTTAACAAAGCGACCCACATGGTACAAACTGTATCGACAAATTCGTCATATTCGAAACCCAACCCAGAAGAAGCGACTCTACAAAAAACTGAAGAAGCAATTCTTGCCTGTTACGGACTTTGATGCCGTCTTTATTCCTGCCGAACACTATCTTCAAGTTGCGATGATTGCTTCCTCCTTGGCACAACAAGATGTGGAGGTGAAACTCCACTATCGATACTGGGAAAAACAGCGAGAAGAACTCTACAAAAAGAGGCACAGACCCCTTAAATTTATCCAGCTTTTGGGAACCAATGTGTGGAAAAATGAGCGAATCTTCTCGCTTGAAGCGAGGAATATTATCGGCTCGATCTTTCCTGTGCGTTATTTTCCCAAGAGTAAACGTCAAATTGTTCGGCGCTTTGTGAATGATTACAAGAGTTCATTCCCCGGTCAAACGCGGGATCGTGATCCCATTCATGTCAGTGCCTATGTATATGACTCGATGCAGCTTTTGTTGCATGTGGCAGGTGGAAAGACACCGCCAACAACTCGTGATGCATTTCGGCGAGCCTTGTTGCGTGTCTCTCAGTTCCCTGGTGTGACAGGGAATATGTCTGTACAAGCTAGCGGAGAGGTGCTTGCGCCGATCCGATATCTCATCGCTGACCGCAAACAGTATTTTCGCCTCAACTATGTGTCGAAACAGCTAATCCCTTAATCTCTCGTGGGAAACGGCTTCCTGTGATATCGCATATGGCTGGTCGCAACCGACATCGGAACTTGGAGCTTATGACGAAATCATCCTCTTTACTTGCTCATTATCCCTCTCCTTCACGAGGTCTCGTTTTTCAGTGTCCCCTTTGTAAGGAACTCTCTTTGTTAGAGGCTTTCACCACCTCAAGAGAAGGGATCGCGGTTTGCTGTTCTGAATGTTCCTCTATTTTTGCATACAAGGCTTCGGTTGACAGTTTGGCTGACCTTGAAACAAAAGCTGCTTCTTCTTCTGAGATATTGCAGGAGTCCGCAACGATGAGGCGGTCTTTTAAGGCTTCCCGAGCCTCTCGTGATTCTCTGCTGGCTGAGGAGAGGACCAGCGAACACGAATCAAAGGCAGACCACTCCCACGCGCACTCTTCTTCTGACAAGCTCGCTCGCGCCTCTTCAGCGGCGCAGGTGGTCTCTTCCTCTGATGAGAAGCCCCATCGTTGTCCTAAGTGTCTGCATCACTGTGCACAAGAGTTGGAGAGCTGTCCTCATTGTGGGCTTGTCTTTGCAAACATTGGTGTCACTTTTGTTCCCACTCCTAGCAAAGATCCCGACTCACCCAAAGCGAAAGGTGCGCTGAGCCTCTGGAGTGAACTCGAAGATGATTGGGGCAATGAGAGTCTACACAGCCGATTTGTCCAGTACTGTGTGGCCAATGAGTTATTTGATCTGGTTACAACTCAGTACCGCGAAGTTAAAGAGATGAAGCCGGAGCGCAAGAAGAAGGCTGAGGCACAGCTTGCAACTATTGTAGAGCACGTCCAACGTCACTTCTTAGTGCTTCAAAAGGAAGATGAGACCCTAACCAGCAAAACGGGGTCTTGGCGGTTTATTCTCACTCTTATCTTGCTGGGATTTGGTCTGGTTGTCTCTTTCATCCTTTGGCAACAAATTATCAGGCAGTAAGCAACCTGCGGGCGTAAATAGGACGGCTACTCATCACTTTCATCCTTTGGCAACAAATTATCAGGCAGTAACACTCGGAATCACTCGAATGT
>JALTMC010000168.1:23745-24034 GCA_027005175.1 Myxococcales bacterium | reverse complement strand
ATTCTAGGCAGTGCCGCACTCAAAATCGGAGAGGCAGGTGAGTTTGACTATTCCGGAAGTCAGGCCATCAAAGCTCTGCGCGAAGAGGGCATTGAAACCATTCTGATCAACCCGAACATAGCGACCATTCAAACCTCAGAAGGTCTCGCCGATCAGGTCTATTTTCTGCCGGTCAGTGCCGACTTTGTCGAGGAAGTGATCGCAAAAGAACGTCCCGATGGGCTCCTGCTCAGCTTTGGAGGCCAGACTGCGCTCAACTGCGGTATGGAGCTGGATCGCACCGGTGTCC